>LVWS01000038.1 GCA_002083365.1 Nitrospira sp. SG-bin1
CCGGCCCGCCGAGCGCGTCACCTGGTTGTAGGCCGCCACGCGCGGATGTATTCGCAAGGGCGGAATCCTTCCGAGGGTTCCGCCCTTGCTCATTTTAAGACAGCATGACAAGAGCGGTCCTGATCCGACACTTTCCCTATCGGATGGCGATAGAAGTTCCGTAGCCATCCCTTCCACAAATCCCAGTAGTCGTTCTCTTGTTCTCATAATGTTCGAAACACCACAGGGGAGATACCTAGCTCTTTCGTGACAACAGCGTTTGTAGAGTAATCGTATGAGGTCGACAAACAGCCTTCACGAGGCAGCGACGAGGCATATCGTTTTCCCCGTGGATAGGTGATGAAACGCAGATGCCCGGATAGTAGACGGGATATCGGCGGCTCGTCCATCACGCACGCCGAACTACGCCATCACGTTTCTCAGATGTGCTCTGGTAAAAATGTACCTTCACGAGTGAGGTTTTGCCATGGAACCAGCTAGAAAGCTCGAGTATCCTCGAAACTGGGATAAGCCATCGGTCAGCCCATCCTCCGCCGTGCCCAAACACGAGGCGCCGGAACGCCAGTTTGACGAACAGGGAGAGGACATTCAGCCCTGGGAAATCAAACTCGGCAAGATGATTTTCTATCTAACGGTTGCTGCGGGCCTCTGGTTCTTCTATTGGTTCAACGGCATTCAATGTCCTTGTTGATCGCGTGTAATACCCACATGATTTGGCCTCAACAATCGAAGAAGCTCGTCAGCACGTACAGATTGACGGCGATGTTTATACAGCATACATCCACCTCTTCATGGACTTTTATCCTGGTAATCTCGCGGCAGCTCGCCGGTAGTGTTACGAGTTTCAACCCGAGTCTCAAGCGCTTAACATAACCTCGTGATCCGAGTCTATGGCGCCCATCTCGTCCAAACAAGTGTGGCATCGTACATGGACATATTCTTTAAGCAGAAGATGTGACGTTGAGGAGGTCTTGCAATGTACGCGATTCGTGAGATAGTCCGAGCAAGTATATTATTATTGATGTTGTCGGTTGCCTCTGCACAGGCGGGAACACCCGATGCAATCGAGTGGGGATATGAGGGTGCCCGGGGACCGTTGCATTGGGGTCGCCTTGGACAAACATTCTCACTCTGCGAAAACGGCATGGCTCAATCGCCGATTGACCTTCTGCACCCCCACGCGATTGCGCTCAATGATATCCAGTTCTCCTACAAGGAAGCACCTTTCCACGTGGTCAACAATGGACATACCCTGGAGGAAATAGAACCCTTGTCGGAGCTGGTGCAGTCCCGCTACCCCCAACACGGCCTGACGGTGCGGCATTATGATCACGACAGCACGATCATGTTCGACGACGACTTGTACCTCCTCGAACAGTTCCATTTCCATGTGCCCAGCGAACACACGATCGATCAACAACACTTTGCCATGGAACTCCACCTTGTGCACCATAACGAGCGACACGAAGCAGCCGTGGTCGCGGTCCTTATCAGAGAGGGTGCGCACAACCAGTTTTTTGAAACGTTCCTGGCTCATGCGCCATCCCAAATCGGCGAAGTCATTGACGACCAAAAGAATCTCTTTAACCCCAAGGATCTCCTGCCTAAGCGCCGGAGTTACTATCGCTATTTCGGGTCATTCACGACGCCCCCCTGTCATGAGGGCGTCATCTGGGCGGTATTGCACGAACCCATCGAAGTCTCGGCTGAGCAGATCCAGAAGTTCCACAACCTCTTGGGTCACGACAATGCGCGTCCGACTCAACCACTTCATAAGCGCTTCGTCCTGGAATCACAGATTCAGCCCCAACCAGTTTCACGTCAGAAATAAAGGCGGTTAGGGATGAGTCTTGACCTTGATGTCATACCGTTCTCTTGTTGGAAATGTCGGATGACCTGAAACCCGACAATCACCAAGCTATTGAGGAGACGGTAGTTTCACTCGAACAACCACGCATTCTCACGAGTTCTCGCCCGTGCGTTGGATGCGCTAGCATAATCGAACCAGACAATGCCTGCGCCCCAATCAGCAGGGAGGAACGACATGAAGACAATGATTGCGTTGACAACCGTGTTTTCGTCCATGATAACGGCGGCCGTCTTATTCACCGCACCGGGCGCACGAGCCACGGATGAATTCACATCAACAGAGATTAGCGCAGCTGAAACGGAGGCGTTGCTCAACTTCAGAATAGAAGAGCCTGCGGGGCGCCTTTCCTTGGCAGACTGTATCAAGGATCTAAAAAGGATGCGCGAGGAAAGGCTTCTGGATCCGCAATTGCCGGCCCATGACGCGATGGATAAATTCGACCTACTGAATCTCACTGCATGTACGGAAACCGAGGGCACCGTGCCGTTGAGCTATCCATATGTGAAAGGGTTGACACGGAGTACCGTTCTATAAACGGCTGACCCGGCTGCAATGGAAACACCTCGATGACAAACCGCATGATGTCCGCCACCGAATCGAGAACGGTCAACTCGACCGGTTGTTGTGACGCTCTCCGCAAGGGAACACCTAATGCGGCGGCCTCGCTTTCCCATCCGGACCTCATCCACGTTAACAACGGCACAAACGTGGCCGCCCCCCGGCGCGCCGCTTTGCGACGCGCGTTTCCGGTGTTGATCGGGGTCACCGCAATGCACTGTTCATGGGCGGCAATCAAGGCGGCCGTGTCGACCACGAAGACGACTTGAGGTCGTGACTCGCAAGCCGCCTTTTGCCGATTGAGTCGATCCGGATCGATCCAGAAAAACACGCGCGCGTTGATCGTGGCATACCAATCGGACGAATTCATGCCGCATAAGCAACGGTCGAGTGCCGCGGGTGGCATCGGATGTTGATCCCGAATGTGGACGCCCGTGGGCAGGATGGTATGCGTAAGACGTTGAGTCCGTTCCAGCCGATTTTGTTCGGCCCGCGGGAGTCCCGCGGCCCTCATCAACCGACGGGCAGATTGCAACCCATCCCGCTGTATCGAAGGCCAGTTCGCCGCTTCCGCCAGGTGATAGATACAAGTCGGCAGCTTCACGCGTCCTCCGCTTGCGGAAGCACAGCCGCAACCGTTCGATCCAGGCGATACACGCAGCAGTCGTCTAGGCCGAAACAGCGACGTTCGATACACTGGAAGCCCAGCCTCTCATAGAAGCGATGCGATCGAAGGTTACTGGCGAGCGGGTCAACCAGCACAGCTGTTACTGTCGCATCTGCAAAACAACGGGCGAGTGCCAGTTGCATCATTTGTGTCCCGTAACTTTTTCCAAGATCTCGCTCCTCCCCGACCCAGATATCAATCGCTCGAAGAGCAGAGGGCACGTCACCCCAATAGTGGCTCTCCTCGCGCGCCGGATCAATGATTTCGACATAGCCGATCGGACGACTATCGACTTCGGCTATCAGCTGCTCCCGCCAGTCAGGACTCTTGGTCAGTTCTTTCTCCCACTCCCAATCTTCATTGCCCTTGGCCGCGACGATATGCGGCTGGGCATCCCAATGGCGCAACAACACAAGATCGGCAAGGGTTACAGGACGAAGGATTATCCGGTCATCTACGCCTGAACAGTTCCTGTCGCACAATGAAGAGTCGCTCATGTCGATTTCCACCCGTCACAACGACTATTCTATATCGCAGGAGGCGCCCATGAAATACCTGTTGCTGGTCCATCACAACGAAGAAGCTTTCGGCAAGATCCCCGAAGAGAAGCGAAAGGAGATGTTGGCGGAATCGATCCGACTCTGCCATCAGCTCCATGGCAAGGGACAATATATTCATGCATCGCCGCTGCAACCGGAGGCGACCGGAACCATCGTTCGCGTACGAGACGGCAAACCGATCGTCACTGATGGCCCATTCATGGAGACGAAGGAACAGCTTGCGGGCTACTTTTTAGTCGACGTGAAGGATCGAGAAGAGGCGATCAGGATTGCCGAACGAGTGCCCGGCGCTCGGATCGGAACGGTTGAGGCCAGACCGGTTCGACAAATCATAGGGTTGCCCGGCGAGTAGCAGGCTGAAGGTCGAATCTTCCGGAAGATATCCATTCTGGAAACCGCCTACAGCTGGTAATCGTCCTTCATCAACCAGGTATTTTCTTCGGGTTCTTTTTAAATGAAATGATCGTAAATCCTTATGCGCCTTCACCTCTTCATGACAATGCCGTGCAATTCGGCAGGAGAGTTGCTTTTCCCTGTTTGTGGAGCGCATCATTTTGACGTTTATGAATGACCAATCAGCAGAGAACATCCTCGAAGCGGAGTCCGCGCAGTATCGTGCGCTGTTGGAAGTTTCCGAGGCGATCTCCGCCCACCGCGAGTTGCCGACACTGTTCCGCGATCTCGCACAGCGGCTCCCGGCGGTCGCTCCCTTCGACTTCGTCGGTCTCGTCTTGCACGATTCGGCCAACGGCACGATGAATGTGCATGTGCTCGAAACGGCAGAGGCCCATCGCCTGACCAACCGATTGGATGGATTGCAGATCCCGATGGAAGAGTCTGCCAGTGGATGGGTGTGGACGCACCAGCTGCCGCTGGTCATTCCGTCGCTGTCCGCCGAGACTCGCTTCAAGACCGGAATGGGGGCGCTCCGGGATATCGGGATCCAGTCCGTCTGTTTGTTCCCCCTGACCACGGCCATGCGACGTCTCGGAGCCATCGGCTTCGGCAGTCTGAAGTCATTTGCATTCAACGAGGCCGACGTGGAGTTTTTGAAGCAAGTCGCCAAACTGGTCGCCGTAGCCGTGGATAACGTCCTGCACCATCAGGACCTGAGTTATAAGCAAGACCGGTTGCGTCTTCTCCTTGAAGTATCTGAATCCATTGCATCCCACCGTGAACTCGAAGAGCTTTTCCGTGACCTCGCCCAACGACTTCCTCAGATCGTGCCCTTCGATTACATCAATGTCGTCTTGCATGATCCTGATCGCGATGTCATGCGTCTATGCTTCTTGGTCGCCTCACGGCCCAGCACGATCAGTCCCGGCCTTGAATTGCCGGTCGCTGAATCCCCGGCCGGATGGGTGTGGCAAACGCAAGAACCGCTGATCGTGGATGACGTTCGGCAAGAGCGTCGCTTCCAGAAACTGTTGTCGTTGCTGCAGGACAACGGGGTGAACTCATTCTGCGTCGTTCCTCTGACGACGGCGAGTCGGCGTCTCGGAGCCCTTGGATTTGGAAGCGTAGACCGACGTACGTATCAAGAACCCGAGATCGAGTTCATGCGTCAGGTCGCGAAGCAAGTGGCGATCGCCATCGAGAATGCCCTGAATTACGAACGGGCGCAGTCCTCTCAAGCACAACTGACAAGGGAGCGTGATCATCAGCGGTTGCTGCTCGAAGTGAATAACGCCGTCGTCACCCATCTGGATCTCGACGCCTTGTTCACCGCCGTCAGTGCCTGCTTGAGAAAAGTAATCCAGCACGACGGCTCCAGCCTGCTGCTCTTCAATGCCGACACCGGTCACTGGCGCATCCATGTGTTGGATTTTCAGAGGAATGAAAGTTTCGTCGAGGAAGGAACGGTAGAAGAGACTACGCAGTCTCCGTCCTGCCTCGCCATCAACACAGGCAAAGCCGCGCTGTTCCGAGAACGGGATCTGAAAGAGATGGCCCGCGCTTCGCCTTGCGCGCAGGATCTCCTAGATCGTGGCGTGAAATCATTCTGTTCCCTCCCGCTCCTTGCGCATAAACGCACGCTGGGGGCTCTGAACGTAGGACGACGGCTGGACGATGGCTTTACGCTGGAAGACGTCGAGTTACTCGGCAAGGTCGCGCAACAAGTTGCCATCGCGGTCGAGAACGCAATAGCCTATCGGGAGATCGCCGAGCTTAAGGACAAGTTGGCGAGCGAGAAAGTGTACCTCGAAGAAGAGATCCAGACAGAGTACAACTTCGAGGAAATTGTCGGCGAGAGCCGCGCGCTGAAGCAGGTCCTCAAACAGGTCGAAACAGTCGCCGCCACGGATTCAACCGTCCTGATCCTGGGTGAGACCGGCAGCGGAAAAGAACTCGTCGCGCGAGCCCTGCATAATCTGAGCAATCGGCGAGAACGCACGTTTGTGAAACTCAACTGTGCCGCCATCCCCACCGGCCTGCTCGAAAGCGAGTTGTTCGGGCATGAGAAAGGCGCCTTCACCGGGGCGATTGCCACGAAGATCGGCCGGTTTGAACTGGCCGACCGAGGCACCCTTTTTCTTGACGAGGTGGGCGAGATCCCGCTGGAACTGCAAGTCAAACTCCTCCGAGTGCTCCAAGAGCAAGAGTTTGAACGGCTCGGCGGAACACGCACCATTCGAGTGAACGTGCGCGTGCTCGCTGCCACAAATCGGGACCTTGGCCGTCTGGTGGAAGAGCAGAAGTTTCGCAGCGATCTCTACTACCGGCTGAAGGTCTTCCCGGTCACCGTCCCGCCGCTGCGCGAGCGTCCGGAGGACATTGCCCTTCTCGTCAGACACTTTGCGCAAAAATTCGGGATGCGCATGAAGAAACGCATTGAAGCAGTTCCCGCCGATGCCATGAAAGCCATGCAGGCCTACCCCTGGCCGGGCAACGTGCGCGAACTGGAAAACTTCATCGAACGGGCGGTCATTCTGTCGACCGATTCGACCCTGGCGGTTCCTCTGTCTGAACTCAAGCCGCCTGCCACCCGGTCGCACGATTCAGCGATGACCCTTGAGGATGCCGAACGAGCGCACATTCTGCAAGCCTTGCGCGATTCAAAGTGGACGCTCAGCGGCCCAGCCGGCGCCGCCGCCAGACTGGGGATGAAACGCACCACGCTCCATTCCAAAATGAAGAAACTCGGCATCGCCCGCCCGTCGTAGCATCGGCCTTCGGCAGACGACGAGAAATCGACAACTGTTCTTCAACAACAAGCTGCCGTTCCTTTAAGTAAGCAAGGTAAACAACTGTCTTTGGCTTACCTAGGGGAAGTGCTAGTTCTATCCCACACCTACAGGCATACCATTACGCCCCTTGGTTAGCAGGCTGTTGACGAACTATTTCGGCGTGCCCGCCAGAGGCGATGACGAACGATCTCGGGTGGCACCAGCATCCCTCGCAGGGTGGTCAAAAAGGCCGCCCAGCGCGGCCACAGCGAGCGAAGAGGCGAATCGTATTTTTTTGCCGTACGGTGAGCATCTGAGCGATGCGAGAACAAAGCTGGAGGACGTTTTCAACATCCTGCTAGAGAACAAAAGCAAGAAACCGTCACACGCATTTGGCCTGGAGTATTGAGCGGACCCGCTAGAACGCAGACAGCTCGCTGACAAGGACGCCAGCCAGCCGGTCTTGTGATTTTTTCGAAAACGGACCCTATCGAATTGCGCATGAGTAAAAGGTAGACAGAGTGGCATAACCGAGAACGGTTACGGATCAACGCAAGCCCGTAGACCTGAACATTTACTGAGTCGGATCGTGGACTTTAGCTATGGAGCATCGTCATGGGAGAAATAATCAAAATATTAGGGGTTGCCGGCAGCTTGCGGAAAGAATCTTACAACCGATTCGTTTTGCGGGCGGCAATCAAGCTGGCACCCCGGGAAGCCCAACTCGACACGTTCGAACTCGACGATATTCCGCCGTTTAATCAGGATCACGAGCGCGAACCACCTCACGCGGTGCGTGCGTTCAAGACCGCCGTCAGGACAGCGGACGCAATTCTCATCGTGACACCGGAATACAACTATTCGGTTCCAGGAGTGCTGAAGAATGCGATCGACTGGGCCTCCCGGCCTTATGGTGACAGCGCATGGGACGGAAAGCCTGTCGGCGTGATGGGAGCTTCAGTGGGAACGCTTGGCACGGCGCGGGCGCAATATCACCTGCGCCAAATGTTTGTCTTTCTCAACATGTTCCCGTTGAACCAGCCCGAAGTCATGATCGCTCAAGCCGAAGACAAGTTTGACAATGAAGGGAATCTAAAAGACCCGAACACCACTCAAAGGATCCGAGAATTGCTTGAGGCGCTCATAGGCTGGACGAAGTCGCTACAGAAAGCGAAGACGTCGAGTTGAAAGCGGACTCGATGTTCCGCCCTTGTGGAGGTGGTCATGACTCTCGTACGCGGAAAAAACTGACGGTGACGCCGGTATGAGCCGGCTTTGATACCAAGCATCGAGAATGAAGTAAAGCCACGCGATGAGACTCTTCCCATGAAAGCGATACGGTTGCCTCGAGTCGATGGCCCAGAATCGCTTCTCTATGAGGATGCGCCGAAACCGATTCCGAAAGGCAATCAAGTGCTGGTTCAGGTTTATGCCACAGCGATCACGCCAACGGAATTCGACTGGTATCCCACGTTCCATACTTCTGACGGCGAAACGAGACCTTTTCCGATTATCCTGGGTCATGAATTCTCGGGTGTGGTTGATGCGGTCGGATCGGATTGCACGGGTGTCCAGGTGGGAGATTCTATCTATGGACTGAGCGATTGGTTCATAGATGGAGCGCAAGCGGAATACTGTTTGACCGTCCCTGCCGACATTGCACCGAAGCCGGTGACTCTTGAACATGCTCAGGCCGCGGCGGTCCCGATCTCAGCTCTGACCGCCTGGCAGGCACTTATCGATCGCGGACATCTTTCGGCGGGACAACGGGTGTTGGTCCATGGCGCATCCGGTGGTGTCGGCAGCTTTGCAGTGCAGGTGGCTCGGCATAGGAAAGCTCACGTCATCGCAACAGCCTCGGCGATGAATACCGACTTTGTAAAGGGACTCGGTGCCGATGACGTCATAGATTACAGGAAAACGCCGTTTGAAACGGTCGTCGGAGATGTGGATCTGGTGCTCGATACAGTCGGAGGAGACACAAGAGACCGTTCGTGGGGCGTTCTCAGAAAGGGTGGTCGGTTGGTGACCATCGCGGCGGATGCCGAAGGGGTGAAAGAGCAGCGGGTCCGCAATGCCTTCTTCATCGTCGAACCGAACCGGAATCAGTTGGTGAATATTTCACAGCTCATCGACACCGGCATCCTCCGACCCGTCGTGGGTGCCGTCCTCTCGATGAAGGACTTTCGGCAGGCGTATTCACAAAAGCCGGTGCATGGCAAGAATGTCCTCCGCATCGCTGAGTCATGATGGACGCGCAGGATAAGCGAGAAAGGAACAGGCCGATGATGACGATCGCAACAATTATCACCACAACAGCAAGACAGACACTGCAGTTGACGGCACTGGTAGGGACGACGCTGCTTCTGGGACAAACAGCGTTGGCAGAAGACAACGTGTCGGTGCTGATGAAGCAGCGGTTGGCCGACATGGCCGGCAAAGAGGGCACGGTGATCACCGTGGACTATGCACCGGGCGCCGCATCCGACCTGCACTTTCATCCAGGCTCGGTGTTCGCCTACGTCTTGGAGGGTGCGGTTATCAGTCAATTAGAGGGTGGCGAACCTATGACATACAGAAAAGGCCAGAGTTGGTATGAGTCACCAAAGATACCGCACGTCGTATCGAAGAACGCGAGCAAAACCGAACCGGCCAAGCTGCTGGTGTTTCTGCTGTCACAGGAAAGCGAGTCGCTCGTGATGCCGATGAAATCACCCGGCAGCGCAAAGTGAAGCCATCTGTAGTATCTGAAGCACGTGCCTCGTTTGGCCACTGAACGGAGGATCTATGATGCAGTATGAAAACCGTTCCAACGCTCCCGGTCGCGCGGTCGATGAGGCTTCTCCGGCGGAAACTTTGCAATGGGATGATGTGGTCCGTTTAGCTCGACACGGCAATCCTCCACCTCCGCGCCGAGTGGAAAAGACGGAGGCGCAGTGGCGTGCAATTCTCACCGATGAACAATTCCGTATTACACGTCTGAAGGGGACTGAGCGGGCACACAGCTCGGACATGTGCCGGCTGTTCGAGCCGGGACAATATCGGTGTCTTTGCTGTGATACCGTGCTGTTCGATGCGGTGCGCAAATATCAAAGCCATTCCGGCTGGCCTAGTTTCACCCAACCCGCGACACTGGGCGTGATCGCCTATCACCAGGACGACAGCCATGGCATGCGCCGGATCGAGACAACGTGCAATGTATGCGATGCTCACCTCGGCCATGTGTTTCCGGATGGGCCTGAACCGAGCGGATTACGGTTCTGTATCAATGCCCTCTCATCGCGGAAGGCCGAGGGGTAATCCGCCGAAATCGACGACTTCCGACGCAAGGACAAGTGCACGACGAAAGGAGGATGTCGGTGAGCCGAACTGAAACAGCGATATTGGCCGGTGGTTGTTTCTGGGGTATGCAGGATCTCATCCGCAAGCTCCCCGGCGTGCTTTCGACACGCGTCGGCTACAGCGGTGGTGATGTGCCGAATGCCACCTATCGTAACCATGGGACGCATGCGGAAGCCATCGAGGTCGTGTTCGACCCGGACATGCTGGCGTTCCGTAGCTTACTGGAAACGTTTTTCCAAATTCATGATCCTACGACGGTAGACCGCCAGGGTAACGATCGAGGCACGTCATACCGATCGGGAATTTACTACACCTCGGAGGCCCAGCGCATAGTGGCGGAAGAGACGATCGCCGATGTGAACGCGTCGGGATTATGGCCGGGCAAAGTGGTTACAGAAGTTCGACCGGCCGGTCCGTTTTGGCAGGCGGAACCGGAGCATCAGGATTATCTTGAACGATATCCCAACGGATATACCTGTCACTATTCAAGACCCAACTGGAAATTACCACGGCGGGCCTGAGTGGCCATGCCTTTCGTAGCGATGGGCCAGTTGAAACGTAACGTCTCCTCTCATGACTCCTGATGAGATGGTCGGTAACGCGCCGAACCTCCACAGAGCGTAAACAAACGGAGGTGCATGATGGCAATCAATAAAAAGACAACGAGTCTTGGCATGCCCTGGGAGAAGAAATACGGGTACGCCCAAGCGGTACAAGTCCGGGACACCATCTATATCGCTGGACAGATAAGCCATGACGACCAGGGCAATATCGTCGGTCGTGGAGATATGGAAGTTCAGATGCGGCGGGCATACGCCAACATCCAGAAGGTTCTCGCGGAGTACAACGCCACGATGGATAACGTCGTCGATGAAGTACTGTTTGTGACAGATATGGATGCCGCCTTGGCCTCGGCGGCCAAGTGCAGACAAGAAGTATTTTCCGGCACCCCGGTGGTGGCAAGCACCATCGTGCAAATACAGCGCCTCGCATTTCCTGAACTGATGATTGAGATTCGATGCATCGCGAGGACATGAGCCTAGCGGGCCCTTGCAGACTTACCCGAAAGGAGACACCTATGAAACGGATTGCTTTAATGCTGTTTGCGTTTGCAATGGTATCAGGTGCGGTAGCGGCCCAGGCCCAAACCTCTACATCGACTAACGAGCCTCCAGCCAAACTGATCGTGGACTCCCCAGTTCCGGACCTGCTGGCTCAGGGCCTTGTCTGGATCCCATGGCGGGTGGAGAACGTGCAAATCGGACCGGTGTTCGGCAAGGATGCCCTCAACGCGTCTCCGCGGGTGGGACATCTCCACATACATGTGGACGACCTGCCTTGGTTGTGGGCGGACTTTAGTAATAATCCGATCGATGTGGCTTTCTTGCCGGCCGGCCAGCACAAGATCCGGATCGAATTGGTGAACGCCATCCATCAGCCGGTTCCCGGTCAGTCCAAGACAGTTACGTTCACCATACCTAAAGGAGCGTCACCCTCTCAGTGAGGACGACGGAGGTGAACGTATCTCCGGGCAGCGGAAAGAATATGACCGTCAGGCTTCCAGAGAACACAACTCGGTCGACGGGCTTTCAGCGATGAACGTAGAGAAGCACAAGACATGGCACACCCCATTCTGGTCACCGGCGCCGCGGGGCGCATCGGCGGTGTAGGGCGCACGGTCACTGAGCTGCTGTTGAAACAAGGCAGAGCGGTACGGGCGATGGTGCGACAAGAAGACGTGCGCGCGCGGGCATTGCGCGACATCGGTGCGGAAGTCGTAGTCGGCGATCTGCTCGACCTCAATTCGATGCACAGGGCGATCGCCGGCTGCGAGACGATGTATTTCGGCATGTCGGTTTCAGATACATATCTGGCCGCAACGGTCAATGTGGCTGCGGTGGCGAAACATCATAGTGTAAAGGCGTTCATCAACATGTCACAAATGACGCTCGCGCAAATGAGCATCACCGAAACCACCCCGAGCCCGCAGCATAAGCTGCACTGGCTCGCCGAGCAGACACTCAACTGGTCCGGTCTGCCGGTCGTGCACGTGCGGCCAACCGTGCTCCTCGAAGGTTTCTTCCTGATCTTTACTTCCGATTCAGTCCGGTCATCGAATCAGATCCGGCTACCGTTCGGCGAAGGCAAGACGTCTCCAGTCGCGGTAGAAGATGTGGCACGTGTGCTGGCCATGCTGCTCACCGATCCGAAGCCGCACGTCGGAAAGACCTATCACCTGACGGGCCCGCAGTCCGAGAACATGTACTTCTTTGCGCGGGAGTATTCGAAGGCGCTCAACCGTACGATCACCTTTGTAGACATCCCGGTCGAGACGTGGAGAGAAGAGCTGCTCAAGCATGGTTTGCCGATTCATCTGGTGAACCATCTCTCGACGATGGCCGATCTGCACCGTGGAGGGTGCTACGACCGGATGTCGGACGACGTGTTCACGCTAACGAGCCAAAAGCCCCTAAGCGTGCAGGAGTTCGTTAGGAGAAATGCGACGAAGTTTACCGCATCGACACAAGATGCATGAGTATCTGCGGGTGCTCTCGTGCGGACGGATTCTTCGCCTGGCATCGCACGTTCACACAACCCGAAGGAGGCCGACATGTCGCAGATGACGGCGGTTCAGATTCCCTCACCGCGCGCGCCATTCGAAGTGGTCAAGCGAGAAATCCCATCACCTGGAGCCAACGAGGTCCGCATTAAAGTGCAGGCCTGCGGGATCTGTCATAGCGACGTGATCGTCAAAGAGGGGATGTGGCCGGGACTGCAATACCCCCGAGTGACGGGACACGAAGTCGCCGGCGTGATCGACGAAATCGGTACGGGCGTAAAAGCCTGGAGGAAGGGCCAGCAGGTCGGTGTAGGCTGGCATGGCGGACATTGTTTTCAGTGCGATCCTTGTCGGCGAGGCGATTTCATGGGTTGCCACAATTTCCAAGTGACTGGCGTCAGTGAGGACGGCGGATATGCCCAATACATGATTGCCAACAACGAAGCTGTGGCGGCGATTCCGGATACTCTCTCGCCGGTAGAAGCGGCCCCTCTCTTGTGTGCGGGCGTCACGACCTTCAATAGCCTGAGGCATAGCCCGGCAATCGCGGGAGATGTGGTGGCTGTCCAGGGCATCGGCGGGCTCGGTCATCTTGGCATTCAATTTGCCCACAAGATGGGATTCCACACGGTAGCCATTGGTCGAGGCAAAGACAAGGCGTCCCTCGCCCGGAAGCTCGGCGCCGTCCGCTACCTCGACACAGATTCCGACAACGTTGCGAAGGAACTCATGAGTCTTGGAGGCGCCTCGGTGATTCTCGCCACCGTTCCGGACGGGAAGGCCATGTCCCCGCTCATCGACGGGCTTGGGGTCGGTGGGCAATTGCTCGTGGTCGGGGCTTCGACCGATCCCATCAGCGCGACACCCATTCAACTTCTCCTGAGTCGCCGGTCCATCCAAGGATGGCCATCAGGGACCGCACGAGATTCTCAGGACACGCTGAACTTTTGCGCGCTCACAGGGATTCGAGCCATGGTGGAGACGCTTCCGCTCGAGCAGGCTGCTGCCGGCTATGAGCGTATGCTGAGCGGCAAAGCGCGGTTTCGCGTGGTGCTGACAATGAGCTAAGCCGCAACCCTATCTTCTCTGGCCGGTTGGTGGCGAATATCGAGTATCGGAAATAGTAAAAGGGCGAACAGCTCTCTGTCCAACGGCCTGATTCCATCACATCGAGCAGAGAGGCGGTCTCGTAAATCCACTCCCGGAAGCGGCCCTTGCTTGCCGTACATGCGCAACGTCGCTCTTTTAAGGCAAGGGCCCTAGGTTCGAGTCCCAGCTGGCTCACCATCTCTAACCAAATGTTCATGCCTCCTCTCCTAACTAGTCTAGGGCCTTGCCATAGGGCATAGTTCAGTCAAAGTTCTAAGATTTATAAGTACTTGCAAGGCATGGCCATTTTTTATGGCACCACCGTTATTAAAAGTTGACCAGTCAATGCTTAATAACATATTCTCCTATTCAGTAATCGTGAATAGGGAGTTCAACGATGAACCGTGGCTTGATTGGCCGATACGAGACTTCTCAAATTGGAGAAGAGCACGTACGCGCCTATATCCCGAAACCACTCCCTCCCGTACCATCTCTTGATCTCACAGGCGCGCGTCAGGTTCTACTCGAGCAAGCTCTGTTAGCCTTGGGACGTCTGGACAGCGTTTCCACATTACTGCCTGATCCACATCTCTTTCTCTACTCGTATGTTCGGAAAGAAGCTCTGTTGTCCTCCCAGATCGAAGGAACTCAATCATCCTTATCTGACTTGCTTCTATTTGAACTGGAGGAAGCTCCGGGGGTGCCACAAGACGAAGTGACAGACGTCTCTAACTATGTTGCGGCATTGGAATATGGGCTTGAGCGATTGCGCGAAGGGTTCCCTCTGTCGAACCGTCTGATCCGAGAGGTTCATGCGCAACTTCTGTCACGTGGCCGGGGAAATGAAAAACTGCCTGGAGAGTTCCGCCGATCACAGAACTGGATTGGGGGCACTCGACCTGGAAATGCCCACTTTGTCCCACCACCACACTTGGTTGTCGAATATTGTATGGGACAGCTGGAGCAGTTTCTTCATGATGAAGCCATCCCTTTACCTATGCTTATCAAGGCTGCTCTTGCGCATGTTCAGTTTGAAACGATTCATCCTTTTCTGGACGGCAACGGGCGTGTCGGGCGACTTCTCATTACCATTCTCCTGTGCCGTGGTGGTGTACTGATGCAGCCTCTTCTCTACCTCAGCCTCTATTTCAAGCAAAACCGGTCCACCTATTATCGATTACTTGATCAAGTACGTCTGGACGGAAATTGGGAAGCATGGATCGACTTCTTTCTAGAGGGTGTACGGACAACCGCCCAAGGAGCTGTCACAACAGCACAGCGTGTTGTGGAATTATTTAATGCCGATGCAGCGAAGATTCAGACAGGTGGACGGGCTGCTGGTTCGGCACTTCGTGTCCACGCAGCCCTTCGTGAGCGCCCGATTGTTTCCCTTTCGAACATCTGCCGACGCACAGGTCTTTCCTTCCCAGCGGCGACAAACGGCATGGCTTTGCTTCAAAAACTGGGGACAGTTCGAGAACTCACTGGTCGGCACCGAAATAGGCTGTTTGCCTATGATCGTTATATTCAGATTCTCAGTGAGGGCACAGAACCATTGTAGAACTGTTCAGTTCTTATCTTATTATCCAGAACTACAATCCCAGGCTAATTCATGAAATTAAGGAGGGCCCGGGGTTCGAGTCCCAGCCGGCTCACCATTAAATCAACGAGTTAGTGTATCAGGCCTACGCCATCTGCGTTCCTTGCTTTAATTTTGTGCCAACCTCGAATAGCCTTTCCAGTACGCTAACTGTCAAGGATTCCTTCTCAGGATAAAGTACCGAGGGCCACCTCAAGTGGCTAAGGCGGATTCCGGACCACGGCTCGAAGGTGTTCTCATCTTAGAGAAACGCGGCTTGGATAGATTGGCTGTATGGGATGCACTCTTGCGAGTGGCCTCGAGAATGTCTTCCAGGTAGACCCTAGAAGTCCGTGGCATAGACGGTTTCTCGTTGGATAATCGGCAAGAGTCTTGGCTTGATAGAACTCATCGTAACGAGTCTACGCGAGACCGGAACAGGTCTTCCAGGAAGATTTTCGTATCCATGTAGGCGTCGAAGGACTTCTCCGACAACTCCACGACAAAATCGAGATCACTCCCTGGCATAGCCTCGCCTTGGGCATAGGACCCAAACAGGCCAAGTCGGCGCACTCCCAACCTTTTGGGGCGCCTGATTTTGCTCAACGAGCTTCAGCACTTCGTCTCGACTTGTGATCATCGCTGCGGCGGTTCGATGTGCGCCGTTTTTCATGGATCGTTGGATGCGCAATATCTGTTGCAAGAAAGGTCAGTTGAAAGGATGACTCCACCGTAGACCAGGAAAGCGGGCATAGTCGCGATCAGTTGTAATCCATTCGGCGCCTGCTTCGATGGCCAGAGCAGCAAGAAAAGCATCCGCAACGAGATTCCCTTTCGCGCTTACTTCTTGGCACAACCGTTGAAAGATATCCCAATGCCGTTCGCCTGGCGCGACAGTCACGGCGTTCGGATGGTTGCGAAGCGATGCGGCAAATTGCATGGCAAGCGGCAATGGAGTGGGATCGCCAAAGACGCGGGGATGGGTCACTATTCGTAGGAATCCCCTGAGCACCAGATCGGAAACTCCGAATGCCGCATCCGATGTCAGAATCCCCTTCAGCCAATCCCGATAATCCGAATGACGGGTTGAGTCTTGTCGGTGCGCATAGACCAGCACATTAACGTCCGGCAGGATCAACGGCTTGATTCCATCACATCGAGCAGAGAGGCGGTATCGTCGAGATCCACTCCGGGAAGCGGCCCTTGCTTGCCGTATATGGGCAACGTCGCTCTTTCTGACCGCCGCGAGCGCCGGCGCCTTGCAAGCCCCTCGCGCAACGTATCTTCGATGAGGGCAGTCACCGTGGAGTTCGATGCGGCCGCCAACTTCTTAATCTGTGTCAGTAGGTCGTCAGGGAGATTAATTGTCGTCCGCATGCATCAAATCATATGTAATAAGCATATTGATGTCAATATCCCGGCGCACTCTGCCCCAAAGCCACAATTTGGTTTCGCCTCTCCTCTTCGCCATAGGCAAAGACCTGACGTTGCTTTTTGTATTCGGAAGACTTTCCATGTCGTTCAAGTTCCGAGACGGCACGTGTCCTGTCGATATTTCGTCATCTGACGAATAGACGACGGACCGACTTCTCAAGGAGATGGAAGGATACACAACATCGGGTGGCCCACAGGCATCGTCGGCGGGCTGCTCCTCATCAGCCTCCAATTGGAGTTGCTTGCGCGTCAAGTGTTCGGGCCGACTGATGTGGACACTCTGCTCAGGGTGCTCTATCTGAGTTTCTGGAGCTTTGTCCTGCGCGCGGGCGGATTCCTGATTCTCGCAATGCAGTGGACGGTCGGCGAGGTGTTCAGAGAGCCACAAAGCGGTCGATCATATGGCGCGAACTGTTCGGTTGTGCTTGATCCTGCTCCTCACCGCGTCGGTGGCAAAAGGGGCTGGGATATCCGGCCGACAGGACCAGCTCGCCGACAGTTCGCCGCATTGATCACGAGGGTTTTTCGGACAGTTCGATGACCGCATCGATTTCCAGCGCGAACCGGCCTCGCCCCCGTGGAACGAGGCGGACGTCCGCGCATTTCTGCTCCAGTCGCTTGCGCAACAGGATCAAGCGGCTCTCCAGATTGTCTTTGAACTCCGGCAGACCGAGCCAGGCGTCCATGCGGAGTTCGCGGTTCGTGAACTCGGAGCGGCCCTGGTCCCGATATTGCGTGAGCAGGCGCCAGAGAATGCGGCCCGGCACGTTCCGGATCAGATATTCGTCGTCCACGAAGATACAATCGTCAGCGCGGAACAAGGAGAATGTCCGCCTGCGCGGCGCTTTGCCGATCCCCCGGACGGGCTCGCTACGCGCGGACGCGATCGGAGAAGTTTCATCCATGTCGCGGCTGAGTTGGTCGATCCCCGTCGCCAATTGGCCGGCAACGATCGCCAGCATGGTATCTTCCCTCGGCATGAAAGCGAGCGGGTCGGTGCTTTCGACGACCACCACCCCCACCAACCGGCCTCGCGTCACCAATGGGACGGCGATCTGTGAGGCAACTCCGGGAAGGCCGGGGAACGGAATCTCTCGGGAGACTGCCTCTCCGCCGGCCATGGTTTGGGCTCGATTTCTCGCCGCTCGAGCGTACCTCAGGCTGTGGTCAATCGCGGAAAGCCGGAGTACATGGCGGGCCCTAGCGACCATGCCGATCAAGCCTTCGCCGTAGCCGACTTCCGATCCTACTCCGTTCTCGGCATAGCCACGACTGGCGATGGTGAACAACTTGGCGTTGCGCTCATCGGCCAATAGAATGATGGCATGGCGGAATCCCAGCAAGTTATCAAGCGCCAGAAGCCCGGTTTCCAACAGATCGTTCAACGACTCCGAGCGGTTCAACCGTTCGGCGCAGAGACGCAACAGGTCGAGATCCTTCGAGATGAAAAGACGCGAAGGGACTTCCGACGGCGACGGAGTGGGCAGGCCGGTAAAACCCTCCACTCGTTCGAGATGCAGAATCGTGTACACATCGGCGGCCAGGAGGCGAAAGACGTCGGTCATCCCCGTGTGGGAGGCAATCGCCTGTAATTGCAGCGACATCGAATCGAAGAGTGGCCCGGTGGATTCGGAATGGTCGAACCGGAGCCGCAGCCGATAGGCCTCCAATGTCCGCGGGTCGAGCAGCATGGCGCAGGCCAGCGGATTTTCGCGGACGTTCCGATGGGTCTTGTTGAAGAACTGGTGCGAGATCGCGACGTGCGAGCCGTCGACATAGTAGATCTGGCTTATAAAGGTCACGTTCGGCGTGCCGTCGCGCGAGCAGGTGCTTAAGACCGCGGGAATCATTCCCTGCAGGCAAGGCCACAGATCCTCGATCTTGAGAGTGTCCGATCCCATCAAACTTTCTCGCCGGCGCGTGGCCCCGGCGTTTGGTGAAAGACATCTGTGACCTCGATGTCCACGGCGAGCGCCGGCTCGGTGATCCAGGCTTCGACTAACTGAGCCGGGGCGCCGACCGCGACAAGCTCTTCCACAAATTCGCGATGCCAGTTCTTGCTCGCTTGCCGATCACGCTGGTCAGCCGATCGGATGGCGTGCAAACGGCCCTTGAGCTGGCAGGCCACATGGTCGGTCGGCCTGGTGCAGGTGATTGCCACGAGGCCGTTCTCGCGCAAATTCCGCAGAGTCGTCCGGGAAATCGCCTCCGTCAGAAAAATCGTCACGGAGCGGCGATTCCGGCCGACGCGAATCCCCCACGCGCGCGTGCAATCGGGCATCAGCGATTGGTCGCGCGTACCGACCATGATGGAGACACCGGTCTTGAGGAGATCGACGATGGCGGATGGAATCATACGAGGCCCGGTTAGGAAAGAATTAGGATCACGATAGCATATTCTTAGGAACTGCTGCTCCCTCCCCCATGCTAGGTTCGCTCATCCGATGATGAAGCGATGCTTCATCACCTTGTTGGGAATCACTCCCATCTCGGTCTCTATATAAAAAGGAGGATGTTATGTCACGCAGGTCGCTCTTCTCCCTCATTAGTCTTTCTGTATTGCTTGGTTTGGGCACAGCCCCGGCACAGGCCGAACAAAGTATACCGGGCCGTTCCTCCGTCACGGCTCCCGTAAAGTTTACCGCTCACGATTACGGGTTCGATGGGCCCGATCATATCCCGGCGGGCACGACCACCTTGCAACTCGTCAACAGGGGCCACGATCTTCACCAGATCCAACTGCTCCGACTTCGGAAAGGGAAAACCGCCGAAGACTTTCGTACGGCGCTGCTCGCTACCGGCGGACAGTTGCCCGACTGGATCAAGTACGTCGGCGGTCCAAACGCCATCGTGCCGGGCGAAGAGTCGGCCGCGACGATGAATCTAGTCGAAGGAGAGTATCTGCTGATCTGCCTGATCCCGAACAAAGATGGAGTGCCCCATGTGGCGCTTGGAATGCAAAAGCCGCTCTCAGTCAAGGGCGGGAAACCTTCCCTGGTGTCTGAACCGAAGGCTGGTATCACCATCACGCAAACCGACTATCGATTTGCGCTATCGGCGCCTTTGACCGCCGGTTCCCACACGATTCGAGTGATGAATCAGGGGAAGCAGCCTCATGAGGTCGTAGTCGTGAAACTGAATCCCGGTGTCTCCGCCAAGGAGTTCGCAGAGGGGGTAGAATTAAATCCTTCAGCGCCTCCGCCCGGCCTACCGATCGGCGGGGTCGTCGGCGTGGAGCAAGGCGAACATGCCTATTTCACGACCCGGTTTGAACCGGGCCGCTACGGTCTGATTTGCTTTTTCCCTGATCCGGCAACCGGTAAAGCCCACTTCATGCAAGGGATGAGCACAGAGTTCACGGTTCGATAGAGAGCTGCGATGAGGAGGTGAGGATGATTCTCTGTCGATATTTCGTCATCTGACGAATAGACGACGGAGCAACTTCGTCAACACGCCCTCCCCTCCACTCCATACGCACTGTGCGGTCATACTTATTCCTTGGGGTATCAAACGGTTACGCAACTTGCCTCCAGTGCCAATTGGACTGGAACAGTCGTTGCTGTTCCTTTACAGCAAACACGTTTTTGGAAGATCTCTTCATCATTCTGGGTACTAGCGGTCTGGAGGGTCGCTCACATGAATCGTCGTCATTGGATCGGAACAGTTCTGCTTCTTACATTGGTCCTGTCGATCGGCCTTGGGCTGGTCGCGTGGAAATACGAATCCATTCAAGACTCCGTCGCCGCTTCGGCGAGCCAGCCCGAGCCGATGGAGTCCATCACCGTCGCCGTCGCGCGTGAGATGGATCATCGCCCGACCACCACATCGATCGGCACGGTCCTGGCGTTACGTTCGGTCACGTTGAAAAACGAACTCGCGGGGACGGTCCGTGAAGTCCGGCTCACGCCGGGACAGATCGTGGAACCCGGCACTCTGCTCGTGGCACTCGATGTCTCCGTCGAGGAGGCCGAGCTGAAAGCACAAGAGGCCCAAGCGGCTTTGGCCAAAACGGTGCTCAATCGCCGGCAGAATCTCAGTCAAGAATTGGCCACGACGCAAGAAGAAGTGGACCGCGCTCGGGCGGACCTGGATATCGCCCACGCTCAGATGGCTCGTACCAGAGCAATCATCGCCAAGAAAACGATCCGTGCACCGTTCCGCGCCAGGGTCGGCATCGCCGACGTTCACCCCGGTCAATATTTGAACGAAGGAACCTTGATCACCACGCTGCAGGGCGTTGCCGACGCGGTTCATGTCGATTTCACGGTGGCGCAGCAGATCGCAGTCGGATTGCGGGATGGTGAGACGGTCGACGTGTTTCCAGCCGGCGATCCGGTTCCCATCCAAGCCAAGATCGTTGCATTGGACGCACGAGTGGACCCGACGACGCGGAACGCCGGGGTGCGGGCACGGATCGAGGGCACCCGGAATCCGTCTCCCGGCGCATCGGTCCGAGTGCGAGTTCCAGTCGGCTTCTCGCGCAAGGCCGTGGCCATCCCGGTCAGCGCATTGCGCAAGGGGCCCAATGGCGATCAGGTATTCGTGATCGCCCCGGACCAGGATCACAAGGCTCGAGCGCACGCACGGCAAGTGGAAAGCAGCGCCATGGTCGGCGATCAGATCGTGATTCACGCCGGACTCGAGGCCGGGGAGACCGTCGCCGCATCCGGCTCGTTCAAGTTACGCGAAGGTGTGTTGGTCGCGATTGCATCCGACCCCTCACAGCAGCAGGCACGTACAGAAACCGTCAGCCAAGACTGAGCCTTTCACCGTCGAAGAAGGAACAAGACTATGCAGAAGCGCTCATTCACCGACATCTTCATCAAACACCCGGTATTGGCGGTCGTCGTCAATCTCGTGATCGTGTTGGCCGGCGCGCGGGCGCTGACGACCCTCCCCGTGCAGCAGTATCCGCAGATCGAGAGCACGTCGGTGCTCATCACGACCATCTACTACGGCGCCAGCGCGGAAACGGTTCGCGGCTTCCTCAGCACGCCGATCGAGCGGGTCGTCTCCGCGATCGCCGGCGTCGATTACGTGGAATCGACCAGCCGAGCCGGCGTCAGCACGGTCACAGTGCACTTGAAACTCAACCATAACAGCACCGCGGCCTTGGCCGAGGTTACGGCCCGGCTCCAACAGGTCCGGTCGGAATTGCCGCCGGAAGCCGAGCCGCCGGTGATCGAAGTGCAACGAGCGGATCGGCCTTACGCCTCGTTCTACATCAGCTTCACCTCCACGGAACGCAGCGTGCCGGCCGTCACGGATTGGCTCCTGCGTACGTTGCAACCGCAATTTTCGACATTGTCCGGGGTCCAACGAGTCACGATCGAAGGGGGGCGACAAATCGCCATGCGCATCTGGATCGACCCCGACCGTCTGGCGTCCTTCAATCTTTCGCCCGGCGATGTTCAAGGCGCGCTCCGGCGGAACAATTACTTGGCCGCCGTCGGCCGCACGAAGGGCAACGCCGTGCAGATCAACCTCCTCGCCAATACCGACTTACGCTCGGCCGCGGAATTCGAGGAGCTCATCGTCGCCGACCGAGGCGGCGCCATCGTCCGCCTGAAGGACGTTGCGAAGGTGGAGCGGGGGGCAGAAGAAGCCGACATGGTCGCGAAGTACAACCAGTTGGAGGGCGTCTATCTCGGCATCTGGCCGGTGCCGGGGGCGAATGAGATCGAGGTGGCGAGCCGGCTACGCGACGAGATGGAACGCATTCGTCCCACCCTGCCGAGGGACATCGACATGAAGCTCGTCTGGGACGGCACCATGTTCATGCGGAACGCGCTGGCGGAGATCACCAAGACCTTGTCGGAGACGATTCTGATCGTGGCGGTGGTGGTGTTTCTCTTCATGGGTTCGGTGCGCACGGCGCTTGTGCCGCTCGTCGCGATGCCGGTCTCGTTGATCGGTGCGGCGATCTTCATGTTTGCGTTCGGCTTCAGCCTCAATCTGCTGACGTTGCTCGCGATCGTCCTTTCGGTCGGCCTGGTCGTGGACGACGCCATCGTCGTGGTCGAGAACGTCGAACGGCATGTGCGTCTGGGTAAGTCCCGGATCGACGCAGCGTTGGCCGGTGCGCGCGAGCTCGTCGGTCCGATCATCGCGATGACGATCACGCTCGCGACCGTGTATACCCCGATCGGTTTCCAGGGTGGCTTGACCGGCTCGCTATTCTTGGAGTTTGCCATTACGCTCGCCGTGGCCGTGGTGCTGTCCGGCGTGGTCGCCATCACGCTCTCGCCGGTCATGAGCTCCCGATTTGTACATCCGCAGGGCCACGAAGGTCGGCTAACCGCCTTTGTCAACCGCCGGTTCGACGAGGTGCGCCATGTTTACACTTGGCTGCTCGACCATGCGCTGCAGATGCGCTGGGGTATCGTCGCGGCGTCGCTCTTGATCATGCTGGCGGCCTGGCCGCTCTTCCTCTTCTCGCGACAGGAGCTGGCTCCCGTGGAAGATCAGAGCCACATCAGTCTGTTCTTCGAGGCCTCGCCGGACTCCACGGTCGCGGCCACTAACCGCAATCACATACAAGTTGTGAAGGCGATCACGTCGTTTCCCGAAACGGAATTTACCTGGGGCCTCACGACGGCCTGGGGTGGATTCGGCGGCTTGGTCGCAAAGGATTGGCATGGACGAGCACGCTCGACCGAGCAGATGTACGGGGAGGTGTATGGTGCCGTGTCGCAGGTACCTGGCTTGCGTGTGTTCCCGCGTCTGGACCCACCCTTGCCGACCTCGGGCCAATACGACGTCGAGCTGGTGTTGGAGAGCGACCTCCCGGCCGAACAGTTGCTCGACACGGTCCGGGCCGTACTCGGTGCCGGCTGGCAGAGCGGCAAGTTCTTGTATGTGGATACCGATCTGAAAATCGACCTGCCTGAAGCACGCGTCATCCTCGATCGGGAGCGATTAGCCGACTTAGGATTTGATCTGGCCGGAGTCGGCCGGGAGCTCGGCACGATGCTCGGCGGGGCCTATGTCAACCGGTTCAACTACTTCGACCGCAGTTACAAGGTCATCCCGCAGCTTGGCGACAAGGATCGTGCGACGGTCGATCCGCTGCTCGACTTGAAGATCAAAACCCCCGGCGGTCAACTCGTGCCCGTCTCCACCTTCACCCACATCGAGACGAACACCGCCCCACGCACGTTGAACCGCTTCCAGCAGCGCAACGCGGTCCGCATCTTCGGCGGCGTGAAACCCGGTGTGACGAAGGAAGAAGGGTTGCGCGTGCTCGAAACAGCGGCGGCGGCAGGTGGATCCCGCATCGTGCTCGACTATGCGGGCGAATCGCGGCAGCTTCGCCAAGAGAGCGCAGCGCTCACGGTGACGCTCGGGTTTGCGATCGTGTTGATCTATCTGGTGCTGGCCGCGCAATTCAAGAGCTTCCGCGATCCGTTGATCGTCCTACTGGGATCCGTGCCGCTCGCCATCTCCGGCGCACTGGTCTTCAGCTTCCTGGATATCACCACGATCAACATCTATTCGCAGGTGGGGCTGATCACCCTCGTCGGGTTGATCGCCAAGAACGGCATTCTCATCGTGGAGTTTGCCAACCAACTTCAAGTACGCGGGTTCTCAAAAGCGATGGCACTGCGCGAAGCGGCGATCACGAGGCTGCGGCCCGTCCTGATGACGTCGGCAGCCACCGTGTTCGGGCACCTCCCTCTGGTGCTCGTCTCCGGACCAGGTGCCGCGGCCCGCAACAGTATCGGCATGGTGTTGGTCACGGGGATGACCGTAGGCACGTTGTTCACCCTATTCGTCGTCCCGGTGTTCTATTCGCTGATTGCCGCGCAACATCAGCCGACCCTGGAGGCTGAAGAGATCGCACTCGATCCCGCAGATGAGGAGTGGCTCGCGGCGGGAGCACGGAACTGACGGAGGGTGTGAAAGATATTGGTCATGCTGAAAATTACGTCGGAGAAGCATTCGGGTTCGGTGCGCCTCAGATTGGAAGGCAAACTGATCGGGGTTTGGGTCAGTGAACTGGAGCGCGAGTGGCAAACCATTCAACCGCCGGAAACAGTCCCTCTCGTCGTGGATCTGACGGGAGTGACCTTCATAGGGAAGGACGGCAAGGTGCTCTTACATCGAATGTGGCAGGCGGGTGCCAGCCTGATCGCCAGGGGATGCTGCACCGGTCATCTTGTAGAAGAAATCATGCACTCACAACCGAATGTCTCCACCACGCGATGAGGAATGAAATGAACGGAATCTTTACGCGCATACTGAGTCTCTCCATTGGATCCTTCCTTTTGGCCGCCTGTGCGGTGGGGCCGGACTATGCCCGGCCGCCGACAGACACCGAGGATCGATTCCGGATGGCGGAGGGGCCGGCCGATCTGCCCTCGCTGGCGAACCTGCCCTGGTGGGAGCTCTTGCAGGATGAGCAGCTGCAGCAGCTCATTCGGACGGCGCTCGAGCACAATTGGGATCTCCAGCGCGCCGTCGCGACCATCGATGAGTTTCGGGCGCGGGCCTTGATCGCGCAGACCGACTTTTTACCGCAGCTCACGGCGGCCGCGAACGCGCCGGCCGGGCGCAGCGCCGTGTTCTTGTTTCCCGGGTTCGCCAGTCCGTTCAACTATTACCTGCTGGGCAACCTCTCGTGGGAAGTCGATCTGTGGGGGCGCGTCCGGCGCACCAATGAAGCGGCGCGCGCCGAGCTGGTGGCTCGAGAAGAGAACCGCCGGGCCGTGACGATTCAACTGGTCAGCGCCGTGGCCGAAGCCTACTTCAATCTGCTGCAGTTCGATCTCCAGCTCGACATCGCGGAGCGGACCTTACAATCCTGGGACGAGTCGGTGCGGATCGCACAAGCGCGGTTGCGGCAAGGCATGACCTCGAAACTGGACGCGGACCAGTTTGAAGCGGAGCGCGCGAATGCGGCGGCCCGTACGGCGGAACTCCATCGGCAGATGGGACAAGCCGAGAATCATTTGAGCATCTTGTTGGGGCGCCAGCCCTTTGCCGTCGCGCGCGGGCGGTCCCTGGACCGGCAAATCCTGGCCCCGGCCGTGCCGGCCGGGCTGCCCTCCGAGCTGTTGCAGCGTCGGCCTGACATCTTGGTGGCCGAACGCCAGTTGGCAGCCGTCACCGCCCGGATCGGGGCGGCCAAGGCCGACCGCTTCCCCCGGATCACCTTGACCGGGTTGGCGGGCCTGGCCCATCCCGAACTGTCCTTAATCTTCACCGAGGCCTCCTCCTTCGGGGTGTTCGGCGCGGGACTCGCTGCGCCGCTGTTCAACGCACAAATCCTGGGGTTCCAGCAAGAAGCCATCGAAGCCCAAAGCAAAGAGGCATTGGCTCAATACCAGCAATCGGTGCTGACGGCGTTTCGGGAGGTCGAGGACGCGCTGATCGCCGTGCGAACGGCCCGGGTCCAAAGCGAGGCCCAACAGCAACAGGTCGTGGCGCTGCAATCGGCGTTGAAACTGGCCGAACTGCGCTACCGCGGCGGGCTGGCCAACTATCTCGACGTGCTCGTGGCGCGCCGCAATCTGTTCGAGGCGGAACTTGCCTGGACCAGCACGCGTCGGTTCCTGCTCGCCTCCATCGTCCAGCTCTACAAGGCCCTCGGCGGCGGCTGGACTCCGGATGCACCATCCACTGAGGCGAGTACGAAAGGGTAGGACTGTGGAAAAACCGGCGCCGACACAACGTCACATCCATGAGTTGCTCGCTCGTCGTTGGAGTCCCCGCGCGTTCGATGAGCGGCTCGTCGATGCTGATACGCTGCGGACGCTGTTCGAGGCGGCCCGCTGGGCGCCCTCCTCGAATAATGAACAGCCGTGGCGATTTGTCATGGCGAGTAAGGATCATGAGGCGGATTGGAATCGGCTGTTCGATTGTCTCGCCGAGGGAAACAGGCGGTGGGCCTTCCGTGCACCGGTGCTGGTGCTGTCCATTGCCAGCATGCAGTTCGAGGATGATGGGACGCCGAACCGCCATGCCTTTCACGACACGGGACTGGCGACGGAGAATCTGGTATTACAGGCGGCGGCTCAAGGGTTGGTTGCCCATCAAATGGCGGGCTTTGACGTGGAGAAGGCGCGGGTCGATCTTAAGATTCCTTCGGGCTACGAGCCTGTCGCGATGATCGCCATCGGTTATCCGGGTGATCCAGCCGTGCTTCCAGAGCGACTGAGAGAACGTGAATTACGGCCTCGAACCCGCCGAGCGATTGGAGAGTGGACATTTTTCGGACAATGGGGTACGCCGATTCCCTAGTCGTGTCATGGTTCGAGAAGAGGAGCTGAACCGATGAAATCGTTGAGCGGGAAAGTGGCGATTGTGACCGGAGCTTCAAACGGAATCGGTCGAGCGATTGCGGAACGATTGGCGGATGATGGCGCGATCGTTGTGGTGAACTATGCGAAGAGTTTGGAAAAAGCTCAGCAGGTCGTCGCGGGTATCCAAGGGAAAGGAGGCAAGGCGCTGGCGGTGCAAGCCGACATGAGCATGGTCGCCGACGCGCGTCGGATCGTGATCGACACGGTGAAACAATTCAATCGGCTGGATATTCTCGTGAACAACGCGGGCAAATTCATGCCGAAGCCGCTAGAGGAGACGACGGAATCCGACTTTGACGGCGTCATTGCGCTGAACGCGAAAGGACCGTACTTTGCCATGCAGGAAGCCGCGCGAGTGCTGAAGGACGGAGGACGAATCGTGAACATCTCTACCGGCGGAACACACCTGCACTTTCCCGGGGCCACAGCCTATCTGGGGAGTAAAGCGGCGTTGGAACAGTACACCAAGGGATTGGCGCAAGAGCTGGCTTCCAAGGGAGTGACCGTGAATACGGTCTCTCCTGGTTTCACCGAAACCGGGATGATGACCGAAGAGTA
This sequence comes from Nitrospira sp. SG-bin1, assembly GCA_002083365.1. Lineage (NCBI taxonomy): Bacteria > Pseudomonadati > Nitrospirota > Nitrospiria > Nitrospirales > Nitrospiraceae > Nitrospira > Nitrospira sp. SG-bin1. The sequence continues at coordinate 27,689 of LVWS01000038.1, forward strand.
TCGTCAGATCGGAGTTCAGCTCTCTCCTCTGAAGCGTCTTGGTGTTCCGAAAGATATCGCCGATGTGGTCGCATTCGTCGTGAGCGAGGAAGCTCGCTGGCTGACAGGACAGACGATTCAGGTCGGCGGCGGAATCGTCATGTAGTGGGAGGGTGGACATCGTGGCGAGACAAAATGTCTCACGCGGCGGACCGTGGGAAGAAACAGTCGGATATTCGAGAGCGGTGCGGGTCGGCGCCCACGTCTCAGTATCCGGGTCGACTGCGATGACTCCGTCCGGGCTTGTCGGCAAAGGAAATCCGTATGCGCAAACGATTCAATCGTTGAGGACGATCGAAGCCGCCCTTAAGCAGGCAGGCGCGTCTTTAGCCGACGTGGTCCGAACCAGGATCTATATGGCGAATATCGAACAGTGGCAGGACGTTGGACGGGCGCATGGTGAAGTGTTTCGAACCATCAGACCGGCCACGACCATGGTCGACGTGAAGAGGTTGATTGACCCGGACATGCTCGTGGAAATCGAAGCCGATGCCGCCATCGGGTAGTGATCAGGCTACCGCTCATCTGGCCGCAGTTGATCCGGTCATGCGTCGGTTGATTGAGGAAGTCGGCCCCTTCGCGTTGAGCCCCAAAGTTCGCCGCTCGCCGTTCGAATCGCTGGCCCGAGCGATTGCCTACCAACAACTCCATGACAGGGCTGCGGAGAGCATACTGAGGCGGTTTATCGCGCTGTTCCCTGGACGCAGGTTCCCACGGCCCGACGAACTTTTAACCATGAATATGCGATCGATCAGGAACGCCGGCTTCTCGGGACCAAAAATCATGGCGCTCCGGGATTTGGCTGCCAAAACGCTCGACGGCACGGTGCCCACCGGCCGCGTCATCAGCGGATTGGATGATGAGGCGATCATTACACGACTTACCGAAGTGCGAGGCATCGGGCGCTGGACGGTGGAGATGCTGCTGATCTTTCAATTGGGCCGACCGGATGTGCTGCCGGTCGATGACTTCGGCGTGCGGAATGGATTCCGGATTGCCTACCGCCGTCGCACCATACCCACGCCGAAGCAAGTGTTACGATATGGACAACGGTGGCGCCCCTATCGAACCGTCGCGTCCTGGTATCTGTGGCGGGCGGCCGATCGGAAAAAACAAGCGATGAAGGTGCTGTAATGGCTGATCAAACAAAACGCCTTGATTCCAACGTGCCGGGAAACTTTTATGTCGATGCCACCTGCATCAACTGCGATACGTGTCGACAATTAGCCCCGCGGAGCTTCGAAGAGATCGGCGACTATTCCGCGGTCAGCCGTCAGCCGATGGATGAGCAGCAGACTCATCAGGCCTACCAGGCGTTGCTGGCCTGTCCCGTGGGGTCAATCGGTGTAGAGCACCAAGACAAGTCACGGCTGCACAACGCGATGGCCAGCTTCCCGTTCCATCTCGAAGGGGGCGTGAGTTATTGTGGTTTCAATTCCGAGAAATCATTCGGAGCGAACAGCTTTTTCATCGAACATCCGGATGGCAACTGGCTGATCGACTCGCCGCGCTATATCAAACATTTGATCGAGGCGTTCGAACGCCGGGGCGGCATCGCCTATATCTTTCTCACACATGAAGACGACGTGGCCGATGCGGATAAATATGCGGCGCATTTTGGTGCCAAGCGGATCATCCATCGGGAAGATGCGGATGCCGTGCCGGGTGCGGAATGGATCGTCGATGGCGAAGAGACGATCCAGGTCGGTTCACAGTTTCGCTTCATTCCGGTACCAGGGCACACTGCCGGCAGCATGGTCTTGCTCTACCAGGAACGATTCCTCTTCACCGGCGATCATCTCTGGTGGGATCCCCATACGAAATCATTGGAGGCTCCCACTCGCCTTGTCTGGAAAAAGTGGACATTGATCGATTCCATCCGCAAACTCCTCGACTACCGCTTCGAGTGGGTCTTGGCCGGGCATGGCGACCGGGTGCAGCTTCCCTCCGTTGACATGCGAGCGCATCTCAAGGCATTGATCGTGCGTCGTGAACAGAGAAGTGGATCGCGGTAGAGATGCGGGCAGGAATCTTCCACTGGATCGATCGCAATATTCTCTCTCTCGGTCGTGAGATGCGGCTCTCCTATCTGCCGCCGCTCATGGTCTATGTGGCCTACGGCATCTCGGGTCTCACCGGCATTGTCGGCACTTTTTTTGTCAAAGACTATCTCGGCCTCTCCGCGGCATTTCTCGCCGCGCTGGGGTTCTGGGCCGGGATTCCCTGGGCTCTAAAGATGCCGGTCGGCCACACGGTCGACCTCTTGTGGCGATGGAAGAGCTGGCTCGTCGGAATGGGGGCGGGATTGCTCGCGATCAGCCTCGGTATCATGGCCCTTTTGATCGGCGACCGCGAGACGATGACGGCCATCTTGCCGGCGGAAGTCTGGTATGTCCTCAGTGTGTTACTGGCGCCTATCGGGTACGTGATTCAAGACGCGGTCGCGGACGCCATGACGGTCGAGGCGGTTCCTCGTGTCGACGAGCAGGGCCGTCCCTTCGATGACCAGACGCGCAAACTCATGCATACGACCATGCAGACGCTGGGTCGTGTCGCGATCGTCGGCGGCGGGATCCTTGTGGCGTTGGTCAATGTCTATGTCTTTAGCGGAACCGAGGGCATGCCCCAGGCCGACCTCGTTCGGCTCTACATGAAAATCTATCTGTTGGCCATGGCGATTCCGGTCGTGTCAGTGGCGGGCATCGGACTGGCTTGGTGGCTGAATCGGCGACAAAGACAACGGCTCATTAAGCAAGGGTTCTCGCCGGAGCAGGCACGACGGATGGTGAGTGTGCGCGATGCGGAGGGAGAACCGACGAAACCCAACTGGTGGATTCTCGGTGGCAGCTCGGCCTTTGTTCTCTTTACGTTGACCGTCGGACTGGGCGGATTCCCGTACCGCGAGGAGATTGTGTTTGCCGGTTCGATGAGCATCGTGCTGTTTTTGATGTCGAGGCTGGTTCGAGAATTGGAGCCTGATAAGCGGCTGACTCTGGTCGGCACTGCCGCAGTCGTTTTTTCGTTGCGCGCCATTCCCGGCCCCGGTCCTGGTTCAACCTGGTGGATGATTGACCAGTTGAGGTTCGATCAACAGTTCCTCTCAGTGCTGTCCTTGATCGGTGGCGTGTTGGCCCTGGTGGGCATGTTTGTCTTCCGGCGCTTTATGGCCGAACGCTCGATCATGTACGTGGTCGGATTTTTGACCATCGTCGGGACGATCCTCTCTCTTCCGATCGTGGGTATGTACTACGGGTTGCACGAATGGACGGCGAGGATGACCGGTGGCGTGGTCGATGCCCGATTCATCGCGATGGTGGATACGGCGTTGGAATCGCCGCTCGTGCAAATCTCGATGATTCCGATGTTGGCCTGGATCGCCAACTCGGCACCGGCCAATCTGAAAGCCACCTTTTTCGCCGTGATGGCGTCGTTTACAAACCTGGCACTTTCGCTCAGCCAGCTCGGCACCAAATACCTGAATCAACTCTTTATAGTGACCAGGGAAGTGAAGGACCAAGCTACCGGCGCCATCCAGACTCCAGCGGACTATAGTCAGCTGGGCGAACTCCTCGTCACGCAACTGGCGATCGGCCTGGCCCTTCCCTTCTCCGCCATCCTGTTTGCGAAACTCACCAAGTTCAAGAGCGCATAGCAGAATCACTCTCCGTCGCCAACCTCAGGATCTGTTGTTTAGGATTCACGCGGAAACGGTGTCGCATTGTCAACTAATTGTCAATGTAGGAATATTGGAATTGTCAATATGTATGTGCTCTGATCAACCGAATTGGACTATGGGAACAGCTGGGGACCAACATTCAGATCAGGATAGTGAATCAACCCATTCTTCACTCTGGCGAAAGACCTAAGTTGATGCCGGTCTGCTCTCTCCTCCGACATGATATGTCGGATTTCCCAGTCCCTCATCACCAAAGCGTCGGCGATCAAGGACCGATGGCATCGCCAGGGCACGGCCTCCGCGCACATGATGACCGTCTTTCGCTCTTTGCTATTAGCCATCAGCTCGTCTAAGGCTCTCCCAAACTGCTCTGTCTGCATGTAATCCGCGTAACCGCGAAAACTTGCATTTCGCCAACCGGCGTTGATGGAATCCTTCTTAGGTTTACGCAACCCACCAAGCTGCGGCATGTGTTCGTACAACAAGCCTTCCTTTTTCAGACTCCTCGAAATGGTCTCTGTGTTGAACTGAGGATTGTGGCGAGAGCGCGGAATGGTTCGTATGTCAACGAGCTGCTGAATGTCACGTGCTTTCAGTAGCGAGACGAATTCATCGATTGTCCTCGTTGAATGACCAATGGTCCAGAGGACATCAGGCATGGCGCCTCAGGTATCGATCGATCGCGACGCCCACTCGGTCAAGGTTTCGGCGTCTTCGATCACATCAATAGGCACTTCATGGAAAGATTTCAGCGTTTGTTTGGCGTTTGGTCGAAACGGTTTCATGCCGTGTTCCTTGTAACATGGCGCCGTAACCGGTGACACTTTGAAGTACAAACGGCCTTTATGGATGATGCCAAAAAATATGGTTCTCTGATACAAGCCATAACCGCCGAACATGGGTCGGCAGCTCAGACCGGGAAGAGCGGCCAGCTGATCTAAGACAAAGTCTTTGAAGCCGTTATTTTTCGCGGCCATGCCTCATCCGGGTATTCGCCCGGAGACAATTCGTACGGCGATGGGAAGTGCGATAGCCGATCCATTTCGGTATTCTCGGGCCGTCCGGATGATGCGTGTGTTGGCCTCGGTCTGTTGTGTCTTAGTCAAATTCGTCCACAGATTCTGAATTGGGGCGGCGATGTCCATGAGGCTGAAGAAATATTCCTCCTCTGACGAAAATCGCACATCGCCGAGAAATTCTTGTTCTGAGATGTCGCTAAAGCCTTCTTGTTGCAGCATACCGGCGAGTTCGCCGGGCTTCGCTAAACGAAAAATTCCAGGAGCGGTCGGGTCTGGTGGCGGGATCTCGATGAATTGCTTGACAACGTCGATGGGTATCTTGAGGTAAGGATTCTTTTCCGGTGCCGACCAGACCGCCGCAGCGACCCATGTGTTTGGTTTGAGGATCCGAGCGATTTCAGCCACGGCCTTCGGGATCTCAGGCAAGAACATCAGACAAAAACGGCTGGTCACCGCCCCAAATGATGCCGACTCGAACGGCAGCGTCGTGACGTCACCGGTACGGAAGGTAATATTGGAGAGACCGAGAGCAGCAGCTTTTCGCCTCGCCGTCTCCAGCATCTGGTCCGCCAGGTCGACACCGACTACATTGCCGGCTGGTCCGACTGTCTGTGCGGCGAGGAGCGCCGGATAGCCGGTGCCTGATCCAAGGTCGAGTACTCGCATGCCTGACCGCAATCGAGCATCGGCAACCAGCCGGTGGTTGAGAAATGCCATTTGTTCGTCGAAGAAGCGATCCCACTTCTCCCAGCCGCCGGCGACTCGGTTCCAATCCTGACGTTGACTCTCAATGACTTGTTCAGGTTTGGGCGAAGCCACGAAGTCACCTCAAGGCTTGCAATGTCTGGCGCATTTCTTGGAGTTCGGACACAAAGAGTTCCAGGTGTTGATCCCGCTGCGGCTGATCATCCTTGAATTTCCATAACCGTTTGAAGATGGTACCAAGTTCTTTGTTGTGAGTGACGGCCAGAGCGTAAGAAGGTTTGTCTTTCACCGACTTGTCCACGCAGCAGATGCTATTGTCGATCGCGTGGAACTGATTGTGCAGATCGTCGAAGGGCTGGTCGACTCCTTTGCCGCCCTTTGCCTTTTGGGCCGTGGCCTCCGCCATATTCGTCAGATTGATCAGCGTCTCGACGCCCGTCGCACCCTTGGCCTTTGCCGTAAACTCCTTTGCATGGGGATAAAAGAGATAGCTGCAGCCGCTTGCGCTCAGCAGAAACAGTACTGCAATGGGTACGATAGCCTTCCGGCCCATAATTCCTCCTTGATCTCAAGACTCGATATGAGATGCGCGGACCTCTCCGGCACATGGAGGTACACAGAGAGGTCCATCGGCTGTTGACCTATTACATTAGACCTTGACCGTCACGGTCTTGACCGCTGCCTGTACTTTGGCCGCCATCTCCGGCGGGATCGAATCCAACTTATGACACTGCTTCGCGTGAGTGGCGACGAGTTGCATCAGTTCCGACTCGGTCTCCGCTCGTACTTGGAATCCGCAGCCGCCCGACGGTTGCACATCGAGACATCCGAGCTGCTTGTACTGTTTGTCCGCCATGGGTCCTCCTCTTGTTTGGGGTTGGGTTGGTCAGGCCGTTGCATCGAGTTGAAAACTATTCCTGGGCAATATGTCCAGCTTGCACGGTGCGGGTGGCTGCTGCTTCCGCTTCATGCGGACGTTCCTCTGTTTGGTAGATGCGAAGATCGTAGTGGATTTATACCGGGGAGATCAACCCTCCCAAAATCGTCCGGAGGTCCTGTTTGGTTGCCGCCGGCCTTTTGTCTGCAATGTTGGCATGTCAAATGTATGCCTTGGTGGCATTGCCCATCGAAAGGTGTGGTTCATATTTGCCAAACACCCGACACAGGAGGAAAAGATCTTAGGGCCAGTCCGGTTGAAAGCAATGGTGGATTATAATGAAACATGCGACTTTCCCAGCTTGTCGATGCGGTGACTCGGATTCGAGGGACGACCAAAAGAACCGAGAAGGTCCGCATATTGGCTGGCATGCTGCGCAGCGCCGTGGCAGGCGAGATTGAACTCGTCGCGTTCTACCTCAGCGGTTCGCTCCCTCAAGGCAAGATCGGCGTGGGGTGGGGTCTTATTCAAAAGGCGATGGCGGTCGATGTCGCGACCAAAGAGCCGCTGATACTACGGGACATAGATGACGCCATCAGTCGTCTGGCAGCCGAGCAGGGTGTGGGTGCGACCGAGCACCGAGCTACCGAGCTCGGCCGACTGTTCAGCCGGGCGACCGCGGACGAACGGCGCTTCCTTTCACAACTCTTGATCGGAGAGATCAGGCAGGGGGCGCTCGAGGGCCTCATTCTTGAGGCTATCGCCATCGCCGCTCATCTGCCTCCGTCCGAGATTCGCCAAGGCTTCATGTTTGCTCCCAGCATCGGCGTGTTGGCGCGAACTGCTTTAGAAGAGGGATCCGTCGGGCTCAGTCGGTTCGCGCTCAGACTTTTCGCTCCCGTCGCACCGATGTTGGCCAATAGCGCCGATGATGTGGACGAGGCGTTGATCCGGCTGGAGGATGTAGGTTGGGAGTACAAGTTGGACGGCGCCCGTATCCAGGTGCACAAGGGGGACGACGAAGTCCGGATCTTCACCAGGCAGTTGCAAGATGTGACGAAGCGCTTACCTGAAATCGTCGGGTGGGCGAAACAACTGCCGGCGCGCGAGGCGGTGTTGGATGGAGAGGCGCTGGGCCTACGGCCCGACGGGCGGCCGCAACCATTTCAGATCACCATGCGTCGCCTGGGTCGGCAAAAAGATGTGGCGGCTCTTCAACAGACAATTCCGCTCTCGCCGTTCATGTTCGATGCACTGTCTGTCGACGGCACATCCCTGATTACGCAGCCCTATCGAGATCGTAGCAAAGTGCTGAGCGAAGTGGCTCGTTCCGCAACGGTCCCGCGGATGGAAACGAAAGATCCCAATAAGGCCCGCGCGTTCTTTCACGCGTCCTTGGCCGCAGGCCATGAAGGAATCATGGCCAAATCACTCACTGCTCCCTACAGCGCAGGCCAACGCGGATTTCATTGGCTGAAGCTCAAAGAAACCGCCACGCTCGATCTCGTAGTCCTTGCAGCCGAATGGGGCAACGGACGGCGGGAGGGGTGGCTCTCGAATCTTCACCTCGGCGCTCGTGATCCGGAGAGCGGTCAGTTCGTGATGCTTGGCAAGACATTCAAAGGATTGACCGATGCGATGTTGCGTTGGCAGACTGAGAAACTGCTCGCTCTGGAAACTTTGAGGGATGCCCATACGGTCTTCGTGCGACCGGAGTTGGTCGTCGAAATCGCGTTCAGCGATGTTCAAGAATCGCCTCGATATCCCGCCCGTCTTGCGCTTCGCTTTGCTCGGGTGAAACGGTACCGGACTGACAAGACCGCAGCCCAAGCCGACACGATTCAGACCGTAATCGAGCTGTTCAATAACCAGCGGGTGTGATGGACGGAGAGGGGTTGTTTCTGTTCAGATGATTTCTACAATCTTGCCGAGGCATCGGCCGTATTGAGATTTGCAGGAGCGAAGGCCATGACCGGATCAGATGCATTCCTGATGAAGAATGGGGATGTGCCGGGGCATGACATTGAGGGGCGAAAAAGCAAAAAGAATACCTGCGCTTTCAATGCTCTAACACTTGAGAGTGGTGAAAACTATCGATCAGGCTCTTTGATCGTGTGGGCTTGGCCAGAGCGATAATGACACCCCGACCACCAAGTACACGATAGCGCCAACAATTGCTCCTAGGTTGAGTTCGTACCACGCGGTAATCCCAAGGAATGCTTCGTTTAGGAGCAGCGCAAGCACCAACATCCCAAACCCAATCCAGTTAATGAAGCTCATGCCCATGGATTGTCTCCTTTCTAGTGATGGCCTTCACCCTGCAGTTGCCGAACTCTTGATGAACCGCCTCTCCTCCACCCGGTTTGAACGTGGCGCCTCATTGAGGACCAATCTTAGCCATTGATACTGAGAGAGTAATCGTCATCATGCTACTGCATGACGATGTGATCCACTCCACAGTGATAGCCAAATGCCGACACCAAGGTACACGATAGCTGGAACAATCACAGCGAAGTTGAAATCGTACCACACATTGAAGTACACGACCTCATTGAGAAAGAGAGCCGAGAGCAACATCAGAAATCCAATGAGATTGAACCAACGAAACCCCACAATTTCCTCCTCTCGATGAAGCCCTTCGCGTATATATAAAGGAGCGATGGATGACAAACGTGTTTTTATCAAATCCGTGAGCAATTATACGTCATTCCTGGCATAAAAAGCTACGGTGAAAATGACGGAATCTCTTCCCAGGGTGTCCGCCGTTTAGCGGCATCCACATAACCAACGGCAGCAAGTGCATAGAATAATCGCTCATCTAGATATGGATGCGTTCTTCGCCGCGATTGAGGAACGAGATACGCCGGCCTTTCGTGGAGTTCCCCTCGTTGTTGGTGCAGACCCGCTGGGAGGGAGGGGACGCGGAGTGGCCGCTACGTCAAACTACCTTGCACGTGCGTACGGCATTCATTCGGCGACACCGATCTCCACTGCATGGCGCTTGTCCGAGGCCGCCCGTCGGGCCGGGAATCCTCCGGTGACCTTCGTATCGGTTGACATGCAAAAGTATGCTCGGGTTTCAGAGGAAGTGATGCGGATCGTGCGGGGCGTCATTCCTGATGTGGAACAGGCCAGTATCGATGAAGCCTACGGCGACGTGAGTTGGACCGGTTCGTATGAAGAAGCCGAACAGCTCTGTCGCCGTCTGAAAGAAGAGATTCATTCTCGAGAAAGACTGACCGCCTCAATCGGTATTGGGCCCAATAAATTGATCGCCAAAATTGCTTCAGGATGGCGAAAACCTGACGGACTCACCATCGTACGGGCGGAGGAGGCAGAGGCGTTTCTGGAGCCACTCTCGATTCGGGTGATTCCCGGTATCGGACCCAAAACCGAAGGTCTCCTGAATGCCATGAATATCAAGATCGTCAAGGATTTGAGAGCACTGTCCGTTCATCAGCTGGAAGACTTGTTGGGAAAGCGAGGCGTGAATCTTCATGAGAAGGTGCGAGCGAGAGACGATTCACCGGTTGAGGTGTATTTCGAGCCACAATCCATCGGGGAGCAGGAAACGTTCGAATCGGATTCGCTCGACAGTCACACGCTTCTCAATCAGCTCGATGGCCTTGTTCGAGATGTAATGGAGCGCCTCCATCAAGAAGGGTTTCAGTCGTTTCGAACCATCGTGCTGACCGTTCGCTTTGCGGACTTTGTGACCAAGACACGCGCCCATACATTGGCTATGGCGACCGGTGAGCAGGTAATATTGAGACGGGAAGCTATAAAGCTGATGCTGCCATTTCTTGATCGGCGAGAAAACCCTGCCCGAAAGCTCATCCGACTGCTTGGCATTCGTGTAGAGAAGTTGAACTGAATCGTATGAGGCTGCACCGACTGTTCCTGCACTTTTCCATTAAAATGATGCGAAAAAGAAGGTCTATATGAGCCAGGCTCCAGATAATACTTCCTTGTGACGCCTGACTTACTCAACCTCGCCCCATAGGTTGGTATTCCGCTTGAGTTGGGGTGTGATGCTTTCCTAGGGCCTACCTTCTGGTGAAGGTTCAGGATCCAAGCCTGTATGTTCATTCATCCACTGAAGGATAGCCTTAAGAATCAAAGATGTATGATTCAAATACATCGGAATGATGAATCCATATGCCTTCAATGTGTCGTTTCGATGCCCCTTGGAAGTAGGAGAGATGAAAAGGATTCGTTGGTGATCCATAAGGGAATGCAGGGATTGCGTCATAGGTATGCGCTTTGCTTCCATACAACAAAATCTGGTTGATAATCTTATCTTATTGATCCTCTGGAGGCATTATGAACATGGGAATAAGCGAGGGCATTATGAACATGGGAATAAGCGAGGCCATCTATGAATCGCATGGACACCGCCTGGGGAAGCTGAACGCTGACAGTGCTGTCGCTGATGTCCCTGAGGACTTGAATTCGTTTCCGTCACGACGACGAGAGACGCGGATGAGCGAACAAAAGGTGTGCGCCTATAGCCTTTGTGAATCGCTCGACGGAAATCGAGTGACCATTGAACAGGGTGAGGTGTACTGCATCAACCGAAGTGAGCATGGAATTTTAGTGCTGATGGGGGTCCGCCCAAGAGCACAGCAACTCCTGGAGCTCCATGTTGCCGAAACGCGATGGGAATATTCTCTGAATTTATATGAAGTACAGTGGTCAAAAATAGTTCCGGTCGAACCTCATGGTCAACTGTTTCTTGTAGGGTGCCGCTTGGTATTCGGGGCATCTCGATATTGGACATTTTAACTCGCCTATCGGCTGATAGCGGACAAGATCGGCAGAGTCACTGATCAGTGATGGGCTGGTAAGCCAGAGTCACCGAAACTGCCATTGTTTTCTCCTTCCTTCAATGAAAAGCTCAGTGTGCTGATCGATATCATCTCTCCGTTTGGTTCGCTGGTCATTCTACCTCTCGGACATAAGACAAGGGCATCGTCCCTGCTGAGTCGCAGGACTCCGGACTAATGATGACACGCGGCTTCGATTTTCCCGGTCCGTCTCCTTAGATCTACTGTACAACATAATCTGCCTCGCCCTTTGACTTACCGGCCCTGTCCAATGGTGTCTCATTTAGCGAGAAGCCGTCCCTGCGTCAGTCAGCCACAGTCGTCGAAGTCGATGACCTGTCCGATTCCCCACCCCCAGCGCTGCAACGTGACGTTTCTCAGTCACCAGCCGACAGAAGGTCTTCAGGAATACCCCAGACCGGTCCCGAGGAAATCGTCTCATTGGTTCTCAGACAGAGAACCCACTCTGTAATACGCTGATTTGTGAATACTGATTGATTGCTCGCCAGGTTCGCTTTATCCTGCGCGCGTGGTTTTCTGGTTTGTCATTCTGTATCTTCTTCTGTCTGTCGGCATCGGACTATTTGCCGCCACGCGTGTGCAGAACTCCAAGGATTTTGCCGTTGCCGGCAGAAGCCTGCCCTTGGCGGTTGTGGTGGCGACCGTATTTGCGACGTGGTTCGGGGCCGAGGCCGTACTGGGTATCTCGGCCACCTTCGTCAAAGAGGGGCTCCATGGGGTTATTGCCGATCCGTTCGGATCCAGTATGTGTTTGATGCTCGCCGGACTCTTCTTTGCTCCGCGCCTGTACCGACTCAATATGCTGACGGTGGGTGATTATTATCGATACCGCTACAACCGGACCATCGAAGTATTGTGCACGCTCTGTATCGTCGCATCGTACCTGGGCTGGGTGGCGGCCCAATTCAAGGTACTGGGTTTGGTGCTGAATGTCGTGACAGAGGGCTGGATCAGCCAATCGAGCGGAATCATAATCGGCGCGGTGATCGTTCTGACCTACACGACGTTCGGCGGCATGTTCTCAGTAGCCATTTTGGATTTCGTTCAGATCTCCGTCATCATGGGAGGGCTTTTGTATATTGCATCGATCGTCGGGGACCTCGCGGGTGGCATACACGCGGTCGTCAATCACGCGGCAGAGGCCGGCAAACTCGACTTGTTTCCGCCGCCCACGATGGCGGCATGGGTTCCGTTCATAGGGGCTTGGATGACCATGATGCTTGGCTCCATTCCGCAACAGGATGTGTTCCAACGGATCACGTCGGCAAAGAACGAACAGACCGCGGTGCGGGGATCGCTGCTGGGGGCGGTGCTTTATTTCGCCTTCTGTTTTGTTCCGATGTTTCTTGCCTATGCCGCAACGTTGATTGATCCCGTGAAATTCGGAGCATTATTGGAGCAGGATTCACAATTGGTCTTGCCGACTCTGGTCCTGCAACACACTCCAGTCGCGACGCAGGTCATTTTCTTCGGAGCGGTTCTTTCTGCCGTCATGAGTTGTTCGAGCGCGACGCTGCTGGCGCCGTCGGTGGCACTGAGCGAGAATGTCTTCAAGCCGATGTTCTCCCATTTGAACGACTGGGAGTTTCTCCGTCTCATGCGGGTGGTTCTGGTGGGATTCGCTTCGGCGGTATTGGCTCTTGCGCTTTGGTCGGATGCCACGATCTATAAATTGGTGGTGAGCACCTACAAGGTCACCCTGGTGGCCGCCTTTTTCCCATTGTTCGCAGGACTGTACTGGAAACGCGCGACGACTCAGGGTGCGCTTTGGGCCGTTGTTGCAGGCCTTACGAGTTGGCTGACATTGGAGTTGGTCAGCCAGCCGGCTGATGTCTGGCCTCCACAGCTTGTCGGGTTCGCCATGGCGGGAGTCGGTATGCTGTTGGGGTCGTTGTGGCCGACCCAGCGGTATGAGCGGCAAAGATCACTTGAAGGACGAATCGCGTAATACATCATGCTGCAGACCGGCTAATGATCGAGGGTGAAACGCACGGCCCTGCGAATGACATCGGGGGTAAAGGGTTTGGGAATGACACGTCGGGCACCGAAGAGTTTGGCGACATTCAGGAAATTCTGATCGCCGGTAGCGCCGGTTATGGCAATGACTTTGGCATCCAGAAATTCCTGTGTCAGCGCAAGCGTGACTTCCATCCCGTCCCGCTCCGGCATCAGGATATCGGTGATGACGAGGTCGGTCGGTGCCTCGCGGTAGAGGGCGAGGCCGATTTGACCGTTCTCGGCCTCCCGGATGTGATGACCGTCTGCCTCGAGAATGGTGCGCAATAGTGTTCTGATTGCTGCATCATCGTCGACTATCAAGATAGATGCCATGCCCTGCTCCCTCCAAGCCGGAAACCTGTTGAGACGTACCTATGTGGCAGCCTGGTTCAATTCGATATCACGCCGCACGCATGATGATTGAAGGAACGTCCGCGTGTGGTTCATCTTCCCCGTAGCTCGCCTCACCTTGTGCAAGCACTAACGCCGGTCGTGCCTTGGCAAGTCGATGTTGCTCGATGAGCGGGTCATGGACATTCCCGCAATTCATGCAGCGATACCCGCTGGCCCACATATGTCCATAGGTGCCCTCAAAGTCCAGGAAGTGTTCTCTCACCATGAGTCCGTGACAGCGCGTGCATTCCATGGTTGTGCTCCTTGTAAAGATTGGGATCCCGTGCTTGTTGTGAGAAAGATAGCCGAGGATTTTGGAGTCAGATAGATCAGGAAGAGGTACCTCGGAAGGAGGGGCTGTCCGGCTGTGGGATAGCTAATAGAAGCCTCGACGTCTCGGACTTGATGGCTTCCTGACATCCATGCCTCCGAGACACAGGCTCGATCCCCTTGGTATGGGGAGGAAATCCGTCTCACGGACCTATATTGTGCATCTGAGGTATTTCTCCAATAGCTCTGCGTAGTTCAGTTCCGTTCGATTCGGTTCGGTCAAGTCGTTGCTCCAGTTGGAACGGCGCGATCTTTCCTATTTCCCTTGCCTAAGCCACAGGGTAAGCTGAAGCCATGTCGGCTCAACCGTTACCTCGGCCTGTCTCCTGGGCGAGGCGCCTTCTCATTTCATTCCTGATCGTTTGTGGCATCGCGATTGTCCTCGTGGGAGGATATGGCGCCTTTCTCTCAACCAGTTTGGCGCTGCCGAGGAGCGACGAGCATCCACCCCTGTTGATCTACGGTGCCCCGTTTTTTCTGACGCCGGGGATCCATCCGGTGGGTTCTGGGTTGCTCGACCATTTGCAGCGGTTGGAGTACAAGCCGGCCGCGGCGGCGCCGCGGGCAGCCGGTGAGTATCTCGTCACCAAAAACTCAATCGAGATCTTTCTGCATGCTCAGGAGGAGAATCGACTTCCTGCACGATCGGTCCGGTTGACGCTGGTCAACGGCATCGTCACCGAAGTATTGTCCGTCTCCGACGGGCGCCCTCTCTCCTTGGTAACCCTCGAACCGGTGTTGATCAGCGGAATGCGTTCCGGTTCCAGGCAGGTCCGAGAATGGGTTTCTCTCGACCATATCCCGCCACTATTGATTAAGACGTTGTTGACCGTCGAGGATCGTCGATTTTTTTCTCATTTTGGGGTCGATCCCATCGCGATCGGTCGAGCGTTGTGGGTCAACACGACTCGCGGCGGGGTCGTGCAGGGAGGCAGCACGATCACTCAGCAATTGGCCAAGAACCTCTTCTATTCTCCCAAGCGAACCATGGGACGGAAACTCCGGGAATTGATGGCAGCGATGGCGCTGGAGTTCAAGTATCGGAAGGAAGAGATTTTGGAGAGCTATCTGAATGAAATCTATCTCGGTCAAGCCGGACCGGTTTCGATCTACGGTGTGGGCGAAGCCGCTCATCGCTACTTCAGTAAGAATCTTGATGAACTGTCGATCGATGAAATGGCGCTGATCGTTGGATTGATCAAAGGACCCAATGCCTATTCCCCCGTCAAAAGCGTGGAAGATGCCACGAAGCGCCGAAATGTGGTGCTGCGCCGTCTGAAGGAAGAAGGAATCGTGACGGATGACGTCGTGGCCCAGGCCATGGCCCGTCCGGTGAAGGTCATGCTGAATCAAGACGTCCTCACCGATGCACCGTATTTCGTCGACCACTTGCTCAGGGAAATCGAACAGGGAATCGGAATGGACATACCGGACGGCGCGCGAATCCATTCGACCCTTGATCCCAGGATTCAGCGGATCGTCGCCCAAGTGGTGCAGGAAGGACTCGCAAGACTCGAAAAGCGCTATCCGGATCTGAATGGGGCCGACCCTCCGCTTCAGGGCGCGGCGGTCGTGCTGGATGTGAAGACCGGTCATGTCCTCGCGATGGTCGGTGGTCGTAACTATCGCTTGAGCCAATTCAACCGTGCGGTGCAAGCGCATCGATCGGCGGGGTCCCTCTTCAAACCGTTTGTGTATCTGGCCGGACTCGAGGCGGCACGTGATGCAGGTACGGCCGGGCTGACCGCAGCGACCATACTCATGGACGAGCCGGTGACACTGGAATCCGGCACGGAGTCCTGGTCGCCCCAGAATTACGATCGACAATATCGAGGGCCGGTAACGGTCAGAACCGCGCTCGAACAGTCCTTGAATGTTCCAGCCGTTCGGACGGCACATCGAACTGGAATTGCGGCTCTCACTAATGTGCTGCATGCGTTCGGAATTACCACGCCGTTGGCGGAGAATTTGTCTCTGGCGTTGGGGAGCTCCTCCGTCTCGTTACTTCAGATCACATCCGCCTACGCCGGTCTTGCCAATGGAGGCGTCGTCATCCGTCCGGTGGCGTTGTCCAACATGGTACGTGACGGAGGAGAGACTATTTGGAGCCCTCCGCTTGATCGGCGTCAAGCCGCGACTCCGCAAGGAGCGTTTCTCCTCACGTCGTTGTTGAAGGGGGTGGTGGACCGCGGTACTGGCACCAAAGCGCGAGCGTTGGGCGTGCAAGGACCGGTCGCGGGCAAGACTGGGACGACTGATGGGTATCGGGACGCCTGGTTCATCGGCTATACGCCCGAGATGGCAATCGGCGTGTGGGTGGGGTTTGACGATGAACGCCCCATTAAGTTGACCGGTGCCCAGGCGGCTCTCCCGATTTGGAGTGAGTTGGCGGTTCGGCTCATCCCACGGGACTCCCCGGATTTTGAGACGCCGGCCGGGGTCGTCCAGCGGAAAATCGATCCCAAAAGCGGACAACTTGCGACCTCGCAATGTCCGGAGAAACGGTTGGAGTTCTTCATCGCTGGTACGGAGCCGACGGTCTATTGCGAGATTCACGGAGGCGGATTGTGGGAACGTCTGAAGCAGACGTTTGGTCTGCCTCAACAAGAATGATGATCGGCCTCTACAAGAATCGGTGATGGGTGCATCAGGTGGCATCCTACACAAGAAGACCACGGTGCGATTTGAGATGGTCCTGGAAGTGTTTTCTCGGCGCTGTCGCAGCGAGTGGAGGGCGTGATGAAGAAGGCGGGCCATGGGGCGCAGAATGTAGGATTCCATAAACTGTTAGGTGTATCTCCGGTCCTAAGGTAACCTTGGGGAAGGCTGACCTGCACCGGAGGAGTTCCCATGAAAAAGACCGGGTATGTCGACGACGGCAATATTACGCTGTTGGCAAAAGGCGTTGAACTGAAGGGTGAAATCAGGGTTGACGGAACCGTGCGAATCGATGGGCGGCTCGAGGGCGATGTCCACACGAAGGGAGAAGTCATTGTCGGAGAAGATGGAGTCGTGAAGGGTGCCATCCATGCCGATTCACTGATCAGCAGCGGGCGTATTAAAGCCACGGTTACGGCAACCGGGAAAATCCAACTCCTCAAAACGGCGATTCTGATCGGTGAAGTCCATTGCCCGACGATGTTGATGGAAGAAGGAGCAAAATTTCAGGGAGTCAGCGATATGGGGGTCACTGGTTGGCCCGAAGAGGCCTCGCGATTACCCAATAACGTCCGTGACATGAACGCGCATCGTGGGAAAGCGATTGCGTTGATCGGACGGGAAGCCGACCTGTAAGATCTCTCCACTTCCCCCTCTCGGTATCATCCTGACATCGGCCCTTTCATTTCTTCCATATCATCCTTTGCTCCCGTGACAGACGCCATCAGATCTGCTATTTACTCGAGACTTCTTCATAGGCTGCGATATCTTATATGACCAGACAACAGATCTTTTCAGTTGTATTCTTTTCTCTCCTGGTCTTGCTTCTCTACCAGATCGGACTGATGTTCAAACCGTTTGTCTTCTCCGCCTTGTGGGCCGGTCTGTTGGCGCATTGGGTATTCCCGCTCCATCTACGGTTGACCAGATTGTTCGGCGGCAAGGAAGCGCTGTCTGCTTCCCTGCTGACGGTCGGCGCCTTAGGGATTGTCATCGTCCCATTGATTGTGATGGGGGTAATGCTGGTGCGCGAAGCCGGCGCCGCAGAACTAGAGATCAGGTCATGGATCGCGGCCGGCGGCCTTCAGCGGCTGCCGGAACAGGTTGCGGGCATTCCGTTTATCGGCGGTTTGCTGAAGTCGACGATGTCCGACACCGGTACACCGGCGATTTCCTTGGAGCAGTCATTACTGACCGGAGTGAAAGAACTCAGTCAACTGTTGGTCGGTGGGGTGGGAGGATTGTTGAAGAACACCTTTGCGCTGGTGACTAATTTTTTCATGATGCTGCTGATCCTGTTTTTTCTCTTTAAAGACGGTCGACAGTGGCTCTCGGTCTTGTACGACCTCATCCCATTGGAAGAGTCGCATAAGTCCAAGATCCTGATCCGGTTGGATCAAACGATCCGGGCGGTGGTGAAAGGCATGTTGGTGACGGCCATCGTTCAGGGACTTCTGGCCGGGATGGCTTACTTGGCGCTCAATGTCCCGTTTCCGATGGGATTGACCGCATTGACGATCGTGCTGGCGCCGATCCCATTCGGCGGAACGGGGCTGGTCTGGGGACCAGTGGCACTGTATCTCTTCTGGATGGGAATGACCGGAAAGGCACTCGTGATGTTGGTGTGGGGGATCGGCGTGATTTCGATGGTGGATCAGTTCCTCCGTCCGTGGTTAATCGGTCAGGATGTGCAGATTCCGGTGTTGCCGCTCGTGCTCAGTGTGCTCGGTGGGCTGGCTCTGTATGGGATACTGGGGATCTTCATTGGACCGATTATGGTCAGCTTGCTGATGACGGCGGTCCAGATTTATCGGGAGGAATACCATCTTAAACAAGCGATGGCTCCTGTCGCTCCGTCCACGCTTCCCTAACGTCTTCGTCAGCGTACTACTCGAGCGGAATCGTAATGGCGATTCCTCCCATGACATCGTGCAGCTTGAAATCCTGTTTAGGGCTCAACGGATGGCTGTTATGGCAGGTGACACAGGCGGCGGAGACCGCACGGTCCGCGTAGATAGCCTGGAAATATTGCTTCTTGCCGCTCGCCACGATGCCGGTGACCGGCCGATCCGGCTGGCGTCGAAGGAGGTCCAGGGCCTTTCGCTCGAACTCGGTGGCAGGGGCGTTACGCTGATAGATCGGGGAGAAGCCGATGAGCCGATAGCGGATGCCCCGTCCACTTTCGGCCACGAGTTGTCCGGAATGCTGGAGGAACTGGGCCGGCAGCGGCAGGGCATTGTCTTGCTCCCAATGTTCCGTTGCCGCGACAATGCCTTTTTCCTGCATACGGTTGACGATGTGTGTCGTGTAGATCGAGCGGTCGGCTTCGAGGACGGCATGGACATAATCGGCGACCCTATCAGGAGAAATGCCGACGGCAGTGGGGCTCTCTTTGGCTGAGAGGAACGCCGTCATGCCGCAAACTCCCCCTAGGAGGAATGCGATGGCTGTGGTTCGGAACGCGAAGCGGAGGTAGTCCATGGGCCTCCTGTGGGAGTTATCGGGGCGCTGATCGGCAGAGTGATGAAGCATGTCGTGCCTCGACCTTCGACACTCTCAATGCGGAGGTCGCCTTCAAATTTGCGGATGATACGCTTCGCCACCGTGAGCCCGAGGCCGGAGCCTTCTCCCTGTCCCTTCGTTGTAAAAAACGGGTCGAAGACTCTCGATAGATGTTGTTTGGAGATGCCAGGGCCGGAATCGGCAATTGTCATCGTCGCGATATGGTCCGATACGGCGGTCGTCAACGTGAGTGTCCCGGTGCCTTTCATGGCTTGAGCGGCATTGGTGATCACATTCACGAAGGCTTGCCGAAGTTGGTCTGGAAACACCACTACGGGGGTGCTGCCTGCATAGACCTTGTCGACCACGACCTCTTTCATGTCCACGCTGGATTGTGCCGTGGTCAGGGCCTGGTCCAGTATCTGCTCCACATGCACCGGCACCGGCTTGTCGGACGCCTCACGGTTGGCCACCCCGGTAAAATCTCGAATGATCGTCGCCATGCGACGGCCGTGAGCCACGATATCCTTGGCGCAGCTCTTGACGTGCTCCAAGTCCTGTTCATCCTGAATGACTTCTCCCAACCCGATGATACCGAACAGGGGGTTGTTGAGCTCATGACCGATTCCCGCGGTAAGCACCCCGAGACTGCCCATCTTCTCCGCCTGAACCAGTTGATCTTGCAGCCGGCTCTCCTCCGTGGTGTCTCGAAGCACCAGTCCGATGCTGTCTTCTTCCCCCGGTCTCGCGGGCAATCTGAACCATTGGTATTGATAGATGCGGGACCCGATGTGAAGTTCAGCCCGACGACGAACGGGTTCGTGGTCCGTGTGAGGCATGAGCGGGTCCCTCGGGACCGGCTCACGTTCGAGATCGGCTGTGGTGGACGACGAATCTCCGTTGGTTCGGAATTCCGATTGAAGCTGTTTCTGAACCGTCGGATCGAGGGGAAGAATCGTGAACAGCGATACGCCGGTCGTCGGTTCTTGGATATTGAAGGATTCGCGGGCCGCTTGGTTGATGTAACGCACGACTTCATGCGCGTCGATCAAGAGAATCGGAGTGGGAACGGCGTCCAGGATTTGATCAGTCGACTTTTGGAGGACTTGGACCTCTTGGGTCTTCAACTTGACCTGGTCCGTCAGTCCGGCGAACGCCGCTTTCAGTCGGCTGTTCATCCGGTTGAACTCTTCGGCCAAGTCTTCCAATTCGTCACCGGTGTCGATCCGGATCGGTGTCCGCAGTTCTCCCCGTCCGATCGCCTGCGCGGCCTGTTGCAGTTGCCGGACGGGCGTGACGATGCGGCCGGCGGCAATGTACCCCAGCGCGGCCAGCAGCAGCAAAGCGACCGCTCCAAATACCGTGACCCAAGTGAACAGGTGCTGAATCGGCGCGAACAGTTCATCGGACGACTGCCACACGAATGTGTGCCACGAGCCGGCGTTGATCGAACCGTTGGTCGCCCGGCTGATCTCCGGGAGCGGCGCGAAGCCGATCACGGAGGTATCCTGTCCCCCATGGCCGTCGCTCGAGGCTTGCACCCAACCGGGCTGCTGCGGCGTGACGAGCGGGATTAAACTCCGATCGGACAAAGGAACACCGGTCGGAAGAAGCGGACAGCTGATGACGATGCCGTTGGAATCGATCAGCATGACGTGACCCGTTTTTCCGAACCGGATGACATGGGTCGAGGGAGAAAAGAAGGCTTTGGCGTCGATCACGCGGTGCAGGACTCCGACGACTTCATACCGGAGACTATCCATGACGGGGAGTGAAATGGTGAACACATAGGTGTTCGCCTGGTCGTCGAAATGGATGTCCTCGACATAGAGTCTGCCCACCGCTTTGTTGAAGGCTCCCTGCCACCATCGGGTCTCGTCGTGGCGAAACGCCGGATGGTCCGTCATGGTTGCGACGAGCCTGCCCTCTCGATCGGTCAAGAACAGCATCTTTGTCGATGAACGAACCACGTGCGGGAGCAACTGTCCCGGCGCGCTATGGAGGCCGGTAAAGTATTCGTGCAGCAAGGCGCTGAACGGGCTCTCCAAGACGGATCGGAGCGCCGTCTGGTCGCGTGCAGTCCAACGTTTTTCCAATTCTGAGAGCGCCGTGGCGGGATTCTTGGGATCGCTCCGTGCATCACGCCGATGTTCCAGCTCGCGGATGAGCATCGGATCATTCGCGATGCGCGCCGTGTGGGCGATTTCTTCAGCGAGCAAGAGATCGAGTTTGCGGGCGGTTTCGGTCGCCAGCGCTTCGAAGCTCTCCCCGCTGACCTCCCGGATTTCCTGAGACCCTTGCCAGAAGGCCATTCCCAACCCGACGATGAGCGGGATGAGTCCGACGAGAAGCATGGAGACGATGACCTTGGCCTTGAGCCCCCATGTGGTGCGGGGCGGCGCGGAGGGGGCCGGTGTCTCAGCCATAATCAGGAGCTCCTCCCACCGGTAGGGGTCTCGTCGTGAAAAGTGAGGGTGAAGGTCGAGCCGCGACCGATGTGGCTCTCCACCCCTATGGAACCATTCATGCGATGGATGACATTCTTGATGTTGTAGAGGCCCAATCCAGTTCCTTTTCCCGGCGGCTTTGTGGTGAAAAACGGTTCAAAAATCCGGTGTTGTATCTCCGGAGCCATGCCACAGCCTGTATCCGAGACACGAACCTGCGTGGTACCGGCGACAGTGGACGTTTCCAGCGTCAAGATTCCCTTGTGTTCCATGGCTTGGACGGCATTGGTAATGAGATTGACGAACACATGGAGGAGTTCATCGGGGTTTCCCTTCACGACGACGTCGGGCTGATACAGCTTGCGGATCTCAATGTCTTGCAGCGCCACGGCATAACGGGCGATTTTTAGAGCCTCATCCAGCTTGCCGTTGACGCTGATGAGCCCGTCTTGTCGCAGAGATGCACGGCGGGAATACGAGGTCAGATCTCGACAAATGGCCGTCGTTCGTTTCACGGCCTCAATGATGTCTCTGGCCTGAAGATGCACGGCTTCCAAGTCGGTTTCATCGGTGAGGTTCTCCGCCAGTCCGAGAATCAGTTGGAGGGGATTGTTCATATCGTGAGCGATGCCGGCGGCAAACGACCCGATTCCCGCCAGCTTCTCCGCATGGAGCAGCTCGGTTTGCAATGTCGATTCATGTTGCACGAGCAGCCAGAGTAGCCTCGACGTCTGCCCATTGACGATGTCGGTCCCGGTCGGAACCTCTTTGTGAAGTGCCGCTTCCAGCGCTGGGTCGCCGGTGACGTCCATTACGAGATGGAGCCCGGGGGTGTTGACCAAATCGGCGATGCGGTCATAGATCGACACGTTGAGCTCCTGGGCCCGTTGAAGGCCAGGGGCCGAGGGATTCTTGTCGGTAATGCCGACGATCTGCACCGTGCCGATTTGGTGGAGGACGTCGAGCAGGGCGATCCCCCCTCGACCCGCCCCGATGATGGCCACTCGCATCGGTGACGGAACGGGAGCGGGTTCGTTTCCCTGATGCGTGGTTCGCGGATGGAATATGATCGGTGAGATAGTCGTCATGCTGAACCCCATGCGGTGGCCGGTCCATCAGAGATGAGCCAATTCACGTTGTTCCATGGCGCGAGCGACAGAAGCTTTCAGTGTCTCGCCTTCCACCGGCTTTACGAGATAGTCCACGACTCCCTGCCTGAGTAATGACGTGGCCATATCCGTGTCCGGAAACCCGGTCAGGACGATCAGCGGCACGCGTGGATAGTTCTGGCGAAAATATGCAATCGCTTCGATCCCGTTCACTTTTGGCATCCGGATGTCACAGATGATGACGTCGAGAAGCAGCCGGTTTTCCCCTGAGTTGATGACCTCAATGGCCTTTTCCCCGTTCTCCGCTTCGAGCACATCATAGCCGGCTTTGTGCAGAGTCATCCGGACGACCTTGCGAATATCGGGTTCATCGTCAACGATCAGCACCCGACCATTGCTGCTTTCACCTCCGACAAAAAACCCGGACTTGAATTCGCTCATGGCGACCTCCTTGGTGAAGGACAAGGTGACATGTGTATGGAAGTAGGTAATGGCAAGCTCGATGCCGAACACGACGACGGTGAGTTATGAAGACATTCAACGGCTTGGCCTCTCGCATCCGGTGGGTATGTGAGGGAGCCTGGTGCCAAAGCACCACCAACATGCTGAAATCCACCACCACAAAGGAAGTCCGTTGCGTTTCAGAACCGATTTCGGCTAGGGTATTGAAAACATGAGGAGTGGAGGCCGGTGATTACCCCAGACACGCTCACAGACTATATTCGTCGGTCTTTACCGGATGCCGTGGTGACGGTGACCGATCGGACGGGCACGATGGACCACCTCAAGGTTGTGATCGTCTCTGATGGTTTTCATGGGAAAAACCTCTTGGACCGGCATCGAATGATTTATCACGCATTGGACGTACCAATGAAGGATGGACGCATCCATGCGCTCGAAATAACGGCGCGTACCAGAGACGAGGCATAGGAGGACACCATGGCCGATCCGATCGAAGATGAAATCCAAAAAGAAGTGAAGGCTCACAAAATTTTGATTTATGGCAAAGGCACCAAGACGATGCCGATGTGCGGGTTTACGAGAGAGACCATGCAATTTTTTGACAAATACGGCTACCCCTACGAACTCATTGACGTCTTATCCCAACCGGCAAAACGTGAAGCGCTGACGAAAATGACCAATTGGCCGACTCTTCCCAAGGTATTCATCGACGGCACCTTCTACGGTGATACCGACATCCTTGATCCTATGGCTGCCAAGGGCGAAATCGAACCGCTGCTGAAAAAAGCATTTGGGAAATAGGCCAACGGCCGAACACTTCTCTGCCGATACCTTCGAGGGCATCCAACTAGTCTTGCTTGCTTGACGCCTGTAAATTCGTCGTGAGCGACTCAAACAATACGCGCTTCGCCGTTGCCCATGAAGCGCAATGGTCCTGAGCGGCGGTGAGTTGTGTCCCCTCTAAGGTAATGGCGGTGTCTGTTTCACCCGTTGGCTGTGGGAGTGGAGGGCGCAAGCCTGAGTCCACCTCGAGACAATACACCATGATAAAATATTTAGGCCTTACGGCGAGTACGGTGATCGTGATAGTGAGCCTGATGGCGATTGTCGGATGTGCAGCCAGCCGCTCGCACCATCGTTTTGCCTGGGAGCAATCGCGGATCATTGATCTGACCCATTCCTTTGGATCAGAGATGATCGTCTGGCCGACGGAACAGGATTTTAAACTCGTCGTCCAGCATGCGGAGGACACAGCAGGCGGATACTACTATTCGTCAAACCGCGTGGAGATGCCTGAGCACGGTGGCACCCACATCGATGCACCGATTCACTTTTCCAGAGGGAAGCAGACGCTGGACCGGATCCCAATCGAGCGCATGGTAGGAGAGGGCATTCGAATCGATGTGACGGCACAATGTGCTCGCGATCGGGACTATCGTGTCGGTATCTCAGATTTGCACCGCTGGGAAACCTCGCATGGTCCTATTCCAAATGGCGCTATCGTCCTGGTGAACACGGGTTTTGCTCGATGGTGGCCGGACCGAAAAAGCTATTTAGGAACAGACGTGAGAGGGCAGGAAGGGGTGCAGGCGCTGCATTTCCCGGGGTTGCATCCGGATGCGGCCTCCTGGCTGGTGCGTGAACGGCACGTCAAGGCCGTGGGGATCGACACCGCCTCGATCGACCATGGCCAATCGACGAAGTTCGAAACACACGTCACGCTCCTTTCTCAAAACGTCCCGGTGTTCGAGAATCTCGCTGAACTGCAAAACCTGCCAGATCGTGGATTTGACGTTATTGCGTTGCCTATGAAAATCGCCGGAGGCACCGGTGGCCCACTGCGGATCATCGCGGTTCTGTCGCCCTTGCCCTGATTGTTAGGCCATCTACGGCAGGAATCAGGATTCCTGAATCTCCTCCAAGCATCAAACCTTGACCGGAGAGAAACCACCGGCCGACAAGGGCAGCCGTCGCTGCGTCCAGCTCATCGCTCGTCGCGGTTTTCTTCAAGCCACGTACCCCGAGTTTTCTCAGCCCAGAGAGCAAGCCGAACCTATCTTGGTGTTGCCGGGGAATTCCCCACAGATCTTGTGCACCGCCTGGATAACACTCCACGACCTGATGGCCCATAGCGGCGAGTTTTCCTTTTAAAGCAAGCCCACGTTCCGTCAGCATGCGCATGGGACCGAGCGTGATAGGGAAGAAACGGATGCCTCGGCGGAGCAGCTCACGATCGCACCCGCGTAAATGTTCACCGGCACGATCATGGACCGTCTGCCGCCCATTCGGTAGGCTGAGCGGGGCATCAATGGGGACAAGAAGGGGGCGAACTTCATTGACGAAGTTAAGAATGTCGTCGTCGCTGAACGCCACACGGGTTTCAGCCATTAGATCCCGCAGCACACACAGCCCCGTCGGTCGCTTCGGCGACCCGGCGAGATCGATGCCCACAATGACCAGCGGTGCGCTCTTAGTCATTGGAGTCCCCTGCCCTGGGATTGTAGCAGGCTCGTTTTCATCCTTTTAGGTTTCGGCGGACACATGTATACTTGTTTATTATGAAATTCCAGGAATCGACTGTCTTCCAGACACCTGGACGGCGTCCGAGCAAGTTGAGTCGGCAGCTCGCGGACGAGAAGATCGAACGGGCTAGGCGCATGTCCCCCGAAGAACGGCTGATGATGGCATTAAACCTCTCCGATTTCTGCTACGAACTGAACCAGTGTTCTCCGAAGCCCTAAGCCAGATCGTTGGACGTCTAGACCAAGCGCAGAAGAACCACCTGCTCCATTCGTACGCTTTGATTGGTGGCTTTGCCGTGTCTGCATGGGGTGTTGTACGAGCTACACAAGACATTGATCTTGCAGTTGCGCTCGGGAACATATGAGCGGACCAACTCCTTCAAGATCCGAAGACAGAATTATTGAAGCCTTTGTAGCGTACCTCGCCAACACCTTATACTCTGATCTAAAGATAACCAACTGGCCAGATAAGAGAAATTCAACCTCGTCCGATATTGATGCTATCGCGAAAAGTCATGTGTGTTGTATTGCCATCGAACATACAAGTGTAGATTTCTTTCCGGATCAACGTCGTCATGACAGCCGGTTTCTGGAAGCGATTGGTTGTTTGGAGGATGAATTGACAGGAATAGTCAGTTGTAACCTACAGGTGAGTGCCCCTTTTGGGATGGTGCCGACCGGTATAAGCTGGGAGGAGATTCGAGATCGGTTTCGAAGGTGGATCCTTGATGTAGTTCCACAGCTACCGTCTGACAAATGCATAACTGTTAGCATTGAAGGAATTCCTTTTTCGGTGACCATGCACAAGTCCTTTTCTTGTTTTCCGCGGACTTTTCTTGAATCGTATTGCTATTGAAAACTCAGATTTCTCTGAGCGGCTTAAATCACAATAGATGGTAAGGCACAAAAGCTGGAAAAGTATTGTTATAGTTGTAGCTTGCTCATCCTTCTCGTAGAGAACGACGATCTCGCCAATATGAATCGGGGAACGATGATCGAGGCAGTCGAGGCATCCTATCCTCAATCCTTGCCACATGGTCTCGATAGGATTTGGTATGCCGACAGTTCAAGTTCTGGGTCTGTTCAATTTTGGAATGTCACGCCTGCATCTAGAAAGAATATGCCTCCCATGACTGGGATGGAAGAGTTAAAGAGACCTCCAGAATAAGTGTTGATCGGCAGTTTTGGGAAAGCTAACCCGTGCCGCCCGCTGAATGGGTGAATTATAAAGTTAGGGCGCGACGGCTTGTTTCGTTTCATCCAGATGCTTCTGTAGGTAGGTCATGAAAGGGGTGCCGCCGGTGCCGACGGCCGTGGGGTTGGTCGAACTGGTCTGGTGCTGACGGAAGATATAGCTGTCGGCGTAGCCGATGTGAATTTCACGGAACTGGGCCAGCAGATTGACGCACGCACAGTAGGCTGACCACAGCTCGGGATGGTGCTGTCTGCGATCACGGACATAGCCCGCAAGAAGCGCGCGCCCCTGGCCATCAGTGTGGCTTTCCAGGACCTGAAGAAAGGCGCGGTGGCGGGGAGGCATGTACTCCCGCATTTCTTGTAGATACACGGTCAAAGGATCGGGCGCATGGTGGATGCCCAGTCCTGCGTCTAGGCAAGGAACGATGGAGCTCTGCGCGCCAGTCTCGCCACGAAACTGCTGCGGTTGTTGCGCATAGGCGGCGACGTGGTCATAGATGAGACCGTCTGGCAGTGAGGGGCTGTTCTTCCAGCCGTGGATGTAGGGTCTCACGCGGGTGTAATAGACATAGGGATCGCAGCGCTCTTTCATGCGGAGTAACGTGTCGCGCATGGCGGTTTGCGCTGATGCCAGAGCCTGTAAACCTAACAATATCTCATCGTCATTCCCGTTCGCCGCTGCATTAATTGCCCGTACTAAGCCCGCGAGTCCGGACCCTGCATGCTGCTCAATCTGGATGTGGACAACGACAAACCACTCTTCATCCAGCCCGCCGAGAAAATTTTGCAGCAGCACGATGTTGTCGAGCTGAATTGGCTTCGACCGGTCAAGTCGGCGCCAGTTGTCCAGTGCGTAGGAGGCATAGGAAAGGACCGGCGGACGGCCGAGCTTCTGGGAAATCTCATGCCATGGCCTCGCCAGTTGAGCGGGGAGTTTGACCGCCGGTTGTCCCGGTGTTTCCCAGACATAGGCGTGACCGGCGAATGAAAGGATGCGCATCGCCGCGCGATACTCATCCACACTCCAACTCGATGGGATAGACGAGAGCAACGAGGGTTGTTCATCAATAAATTGCCTTACCTGGCGTGTGCTCAGCAATTTCGGTAATTCTCGACTCAGATGATTCAGCACGAGGCAGTCAGGCACGGTGTCGCCAGGATCAGATGACAGGAAACCCCGTTCAGGGGAAACGTCAAAATCGGCAAGTGATAGCGGTTGGGACGCGCGGGAGTTCACGAAGGCCTCCTCGCCCTCACTTTACCACTCCTCCTTGAGATTGCAATCAATGGTTCGTGAGAATGCGCGTCACGAATACAAAGGCCCGCCTCAATAGAGGCGGGCCTTTACATTTCTCTCCTATGCAGGTGCGGTACGGGTGCTCTCAATTGCGCTCTTTCTTCGCTTTTCCCTCAGGTGGGCCTGAGACTTTCTGGAGCGACTTTAGCGAAGGAAGGGGGATGACTGAAACCAAAAAACACCCCAACGGAGGCGGCCTTTCCCTTTCTTATCTCTCAAGCAGGTGCGACGTGGGTGCTCTCGCACTGCGCGCATTCACCAGCATCGACCTTGATATAGAAATCAAATCGATTTTGCATGCGCGGTGAGCGAGCACGGAGAGTACCCGCGTCATACCATGCTCTCTACGTTCCCATTTCCCAGGATGCCAGATACTTTTTCTGTTCCCCTGTTAACGTATCGATCGCCACGCCCATGCCCGCCAGCTTGAGCCGGGCGATTTCTTTGTCGATCACTTCCGGAACGGGGTACACCTTCTTTTCGAGCTGCTTGTAATTCTTGACGATGTACTCGGCGCCGAGTGCCTGGTTGGCAAAGCTCATGTCCATGACGCTGGAGGGATGGCCTTCGGCGGTGGCGAGATTCACCAGCCGGCCTTCGCCGAGCAAGCTGACACGATGACCGTTTTTCTTGAGCGTGAATTGCTCGACCCCGGTACGGACCACCCGGCGTGTGCCGGCCAGCTTTTCCAGGGCCGGGATATCGAGTTCCACGTTGAAGTGCCCGCTGTTGCACACGATGGCGCCGTCTTTCATGACGGCGAAATGCTCACCACGGATGACGTGGATGTTGCCGGTGACGGTGACGAAGAAATCGCCGATTGGAGCGGCTTGTTCCATCGGCATCACGCGGAAGCCGTCCATGACGGCTTCAAGGCCTTTCAACGGGTCAATTTCAGTCACAATGACGTCCGCCCCCATGCCCTTGGCCCGCATGGCGATGCCGCGCCCGCACCACCCATAGCCGACGACGACGACGACGGATCCACACACTAAGCGGTTGGTTGCCCGGACGATGCCATCCATGGTGGATTGGCCGGTGCCATATCGGTTGTCGAACATGTGTTTCGTGTCGGCATCGTTGACGGAAATCACCGGAAACTTGAGGACCTTCTTTTCAGCCATGCTCCGCAACCGGATGACGCCGGTGGTCGTTTCTTCCGTGCCTCCGATCACATTCTTCAACAGTTCTTTTCGCTTGGAGTGTAGGTGCGAAACGACGTCGGCGCCGTCGTCCATCGTGACATGGGGGCGATGGGCGATGGCGGACTCGATATGACGGTAGTAAGTGGGGTTATCTTCGCCTTTGATGGCGAAGGTGGGAATCCCTTCATGCTGAACCAACGCCGCGGCGACGTCGTCCTGTGTACTGAGCGGGTTTGACGCGCAGAGACGGACATCGGCGCCCCCCGCTTTCAGCGTGATCGCGAGATTCGCCGTTTCCGTGGTTACATGCAAACAGGCCGTGACGCGAACGCCCTTCAGCGGCTGTTGCCGTTTAAAGCGCTTACGGATCAACCGCAACACCGGCATCGTGGCTTCGGCCCATTCAATCTTTAGTCTGCCTTGGTCCGCCAACTTGATATCTCTGACATCGTAATCCACGGAGGTCCTCCTTCTAAAAATGCAATCGAGATTCAGGGTCGTCAATCGCGGTCATGAAAAGGGGGGCGGGTCCACAACCCGTCCCCCCTGGCGGACGTGATAAGGCTTACGAGGCTTATAGTCCGGCGTCCTTGCGCAAAGCCTTCATCTTATCGGTTTTTTCCCATGTGAATTCCGGTTCGGTGCGACCGAAATGGCCGTAGGCCGCCGTCTTCCGGAAAATCGGACGCCGAAGTTTCAGGTGATCGATGATGCCGCGGGGAGTCATGGGGAAATGCTTGCGCACGAGTTTGTCGAGAATATCGACCGACACTTTTTCCGTGCCTTTGGTGTCGACGAGGACAGATACCGGATCGGCGACCCCGATGGCGTATGCCAGCTGCACCTCGCATTTGTCGGCCATGCCGGCGGCCACCAGATTCTTGGCAATGTAACGAGCCATATACGAGGCGGATCGGTCCACCTTCGTGGGATCCTTGCCGGAGAAAGCCCCCCCGCCGTGGCTGCCGTGGCCTCCGTAGGTGTCGACGATAATTTTCCGCCCCGTGAGGCCTGTGTCGCCCATGGGCCCACCGACCACGAAACGGCCGGTCGGGTTGATGTGATGTTTGACACCGGTTGGATCATAGAGTCCTTTGGGCATCACGGGCTTGATGACCTTTTCCATGATGTCACGCTCGATCTGTTTGTTGGTTACCTCAGGGCTGTGTTGCGTGGAGACGACGATCGTATCGATCCGCACGGGCTTGCCGTTTTTATACTCAACCGTCACTTGGGATTTGCCGTCGGGACGCACCCACTTCAGAATGTTCTTCTTCCGCACCTCGGCCAGGCGCTTGGTCAGCCGGTGGGCCAACACGATGGGCATCGGCATGAGCTCGTCCGTTTCATTGGTGGCGTAGCCGAACATCAAGCCTTGGTCGCCGGCGCCTCCGGAATCGACGCCCATCGCGATATCGCCGGATTGCTGGTGAATGGCGGTGAGCACGGAGCAGGTGTGGAAGTCGAACCCCCACGACGCATCGCAGTAGCCGACGTCCTTGATGACGTCACGGATAATATCCGGGATTTCAACGTAGGCTTTGGTGGAGATTTCACCGGCTACCAGGGCAATACCGGTAGTCAGGATCGTTTCGCACGCGACGCGGGAATACTTATCCTGCGCAATGATGGCGTCCAAGATGCCGTCGGAGATCTGGTCGGCGATCTTATCCGGGTGTCCTTCAGTGACCGATTCTGAAGTAAACAAGAAATTGTCTCGCATGTGCCCCTCGTGGGTTCAGGTTTATGGAAGCCGGCGTTGGTCGATCTGCTGATAGTGAACGCGATGAGCAGTTCCGAATGACAAGCCGAGCACAGAGTGGTGCAATTCTAGAGGAGATCGGTCGGCTTTGTCCATCACTTCGAGAGTAGGGCAAGGCAGATTCGTCACCCGCCGTTTGCTTGACTCAGGTTTTTAGGGACTTGTAACATAGCTTGTTTCAACACGAATCAAGAATCTACGGAGCCGGGAGCTTTTGATCCGTGATTTACCGATCCGCTGCGGCGCTATATGTGAGTACAGAAAATATCGGTAAAACGAAGCTCATGAAACTTTCTCTCGCGGCATACCTCTTCCACGTTGCGATCGTTGCGGGGCTTGTCGTCTCTCCGGTTTCTCAAGCCGAATCACTACAACCCAACAAGCGGTCGGGTTTCGTACGAGGCGTGGTCCAAATCGGCGATGAGGCGCCGAATTTTACGTTGCGCGATCTTGCCGGCAACGCCATGAGCCTGTCGCAGCTCAGGGGTAAGGTCGTCCTGCTGAATTTCTGGGCGACTTGGTGCGGACCGTGCCGTGTTGAGATGCCGGCGATGGAGCAACTCTATCGAACGTTGCCGCGGCGGGAGTTCGAGATCCTGGCCGTGTCCACAGATCCGCAGGGCGCGGCGGTTACCCGTCCGTTCCAACGGGAAATGGGGTTTACGTTTCCGATCCTCCATGACTCGGAATACCGCGTGGGCCTGACCTACGGGGCCCGCACGATTCCGGTCACGTTCATGGTCGATCGCCGGGGTATTGTGCGACAAAAAATTTTCGGCGCTCGGGATTGGGACTCACCGGAGGCCCGTGACTTGATTCACGAACTGATGAAATCGTAACCATGACCCAAGCTATCCCACAGATTTCCCTCATTGCCGCCTTTTCGGCGGGACTCCTTTCTTTCGTTTCTCCATGCGTGCTGCCGTTGGTGCCGAGCTATATTTCCTACATTACCGGCCTGTCGGTCGAACAATTGACGGACGCGTCCGAACGGATGAAGTTCAAGAAGGCGATCATCGTGAATTCCTTGTTGTTCATCGCCGGATTTTCGACCGTCTTTATCGCGTTCGGTGCCTCGGCCAGTTTTCTGGGCCAGTTGCTGATCACCCATCAAGACCTGATTCGCCGGATCGGCGGGGTGTTGATCATCGTGTTCGGGTTGTATCTGCTCGGCATTCTCAATCTGAAGTTCCTGAAAATGGAGCATCGGTATCAGTTCCGTAGTCGGCCGGCCGGATACTTGGGGTCGTTCTTGATCGGTGTCGCCTTCGCCGCCGGCTGGACCCCCTGTGTCGGACCGGTCCTGGGATCCATTCTTCTCTATGCCAGTACGACCGATTCTCTTGTGAATGGAGTCGTGTTGCTCACGTTTTACTCCTTCGGATTGGGCCTGCCGCTGTTTCTCACGGCGCTGGGCGTCGATCGGTTCTTGGCCTATTTCAAAGAAGTGCGAGCCTATTTGTGGGGTGTTTCCACCGTGAGTGGCGTCATGCTGGTTTTCGTCGGCGTGATGATCTACGCCAATTCCCTCACGATGGTGACGAGTTTCCTGGAGCGATACGGAATCGGTTGGTATCTGGGTCAGTAAGCTGCCTTGAGCGATCAGCTTTCAGCCGTCAGCATGTGCGTACCGACTCTCTGGGCTTCTCCGGGAAGAAGCGTCTCATTTCACTCGAGGGATTTCTTGCCGAGCGCTTTCTGCTGAGAGCCAGTGGGCTATCTTAGCACCAGGCATCGAGGCGGCAAGCGGTAAAGCCCTGCCCCAGCTGGGTGGCAGAGGGAGAGCCCAACGAGTCAAGTAAGGGCGGAATGCCTAGCGTTCCGACGGCGGGCGATGGAGGAGCAGCCGTGGGTGCATGATTGGAGATTCCGGATGTGTTGTTGCGGACTATCCCCGGGCCGGCGTCGGAAACGAGGATCGATTCCGACTTCTGAGCGAGGAGCGTCACTGGTTGAGCCCCTCCGATCTTTTCCAACAAGTTCTTGCCGTCCCCTGAGACCGTACTGGTCGGATACTTGTCTGCCAATAAGACCAGACTTTCCCTCGCCCAATCGTCGGCTCCCATTTCATGGTACGCCTTCGCGAGGAAATATAAGGCTTCTGAGGCGATGGGCTTATCAGGGTACTCTTTGAGAATCTGCTGGAACCGATGGGTGGCAGCGAGGTAAGAGCCGCGCCGGTAATAGAATCGTCCCACGAAGAGATGCATCTGCGCGATCCAATCATGGCACTCTTCCAGCTTCTGCTGAGCCTGGCCCTCATAGCGACTGCCGGGGAATTCTTTCCTCATCTGCTCGAAGGCGGCAATGGCTTTTTGCATCGGTTCGGGATCACGATCGATGGTCTTCGCCATCTTCAAATGAATCTCTCCGATCCGAAATGCAACGTATGGGGCCAGGACGTGGTTGCGATGGAGTTCCATGAAGTGCTTGTATTCGACCAACGCCTCGGCATACTCCTCTTTCTCAAAATACGCTTCTCCCCGTTTCATGATGACGTTGGGATGGTAGTGGTTTTCAAGGGTGTCTCCGAGGAAAATTTGTTCGTCGGTGCCGCTGAAGACTTTCTTGATCCCGCTTCGTATGTCTCGGGGGGTGAGATCGCCCGCACACGATGTCATGAGTAGAGAGCCGACGACCAGGCACGTCGCCAGTCGGAGTCGAGATGTTGGGGACGGCGGATCGGCCACGAATCGGATGGAAGACATACCCGATAACTCATAGCAAGGATACGCGCAAAAAGCAATGAGGAGAACGGTTTGGTTGACCTACTTCTTCATGCTCCCTATAATCTCGCCCCACAGTAAAAGCGTAAGTAGCCTAACGATTTTGCTCAAGTAGACGGTAGTTGTGGAACATGATTCGCACAAGGATCATTGGAACAGGCAGTTATCTTCCTTCCCGCATTGTGTCCAATGAGGAACTTGCTCCTTCGTTGGGGGTGTCCCCGGCCCGGATTCGACGGCTGACCGGGATTCAGACACGTCATTGGGCAGCTGATCATGAGGCGCCTTCCGATATGGCGGTGGTTGCCGGACGTCGGGCACTGGAGGCGGCGGGTTGTACATCTTCTTCGATCGATGCCATTCTTCTGTCTACGACTTCTCCGGATATGGCGTTTCCCTCGACAGCCTGCTTGGTGCAGCGAGGGTTGGGATGTAAGGCGATAGGGGCATTCGATGTGTCCGCCTCCTGCTCCGGGTTTTTGTACGGCCTCTCTATGGCCCAGGCCATGATTCAGAGCGGACAGATCATCACTTGTCTTGTCGCGGCCTCAGAGGTCAAATCTCGTTTCCTTGACCCGGAGGATGACGCGACGGCCCTGTTGTTCGGGGATGGGGCTGGTGCCGTCATCCTCCGGGGGGAAGAGGACGGCAGCCCTGAGTGGCGAGGAATCCTTGGAATCCGGTTATACGCCGATGGGGCGCACCATGGGCTCATTCGAGTCCCGGCCGGGGGATCACGGGTTCCCGTCACTGCCGATACGTTGAAGAAACGGGAACACCTGCTTCGCATGCAGGGGGCGCCGCTCTTTCGGATAGCCGTTCGTCGGATCGAACAGGCCGTACTGGATATCGTGAAGGAATTCGGCGTTTGTCTGCGCGATCTCCAGCAAGTTATTCTCCATCAGGCGAACGGTCGGATCTTGTCTCACGTGGGGGATCGTTTGGGCATTGACCAAGACCGAATGATCTCCGTAATCGCGCAGTACGGCAATACGTCCTCGGCGTCTCTCCCGATCGCTCTCGATACGGCAGTTCGTGGGGGGAACATTTCGCCGGGCGCGTTGGTGTTACTGGGTAGTTTCGGCGGTGGACTGACCTGGGCAACTGGCCTTGTACGGTGGTAAGGATGATAGGAAGGTGGGCTGGACGCCGTGAGTTGCTCAGGTCGCCGTCATCATCGATATTGGTCCGTCAGCCGGAAGTCTAAGGCATGATGTTCGATCATGTCATCCGCCCTGGGCGGTGGATCGAACAAGCGCCTGTCTGCGGTCGATGGGGGTGACGAGCAATTCTTCCCGGCGTGGCTGTTTACCCTGCCCGGGGCCGTGTTGTTGGGCGCGGATGGCTATGCCTTACTTGCGTCGTTCATGTGATGGACGCTGCGAACTGTGAGATTGAGCGGGAGGCGGACCACGAATCGACTCCCCTGAGGAGGATTCCCTTCCACCCACACCTGTCCCCCATGCCCTTCGACGATATGCTTTACGATCGCCAGTCCGAGACCCGTCCCGCCCAACTCTCGTGACCGAGCCTTGTCGACTCGGTAGAACCGTTCGAAGACACGAGGCCGGTCCTCTTCCGGGATACCGATCCCCGTATCGGCGACGCTGAGTTCGATCGCCCGGATTGAAGGTTCGGCGTTCCTAACCGACGGGACAAGCTTGGCGCCGACCGTAATGGTTCCTCCCGCCGGGGTGTATTTGATGGCGTTATCGAGCAAATTGGTCAAGACTTGCACGAGCCGACCTTCATCACCCGCCACGGGAGGAAGCGATGGTTCGACCATGGTGACGAGCCGATGACGAGTTTTATCGACGATCGGTTTGATCGTTGACAAGGTGCGATCGATCACGGAACGCAGTTCGAGCGGGTCTTCCTTGAACGACACGCCGCCTGATTCGATTTTCGACAATTCGAGCAAATCCTCGATGATCAGATTCAGCCGGTCGCTTTGCTTGAGAATGATTTCCAGGAATTGCGCCGAGGCGACGGGATCGTCCTTGGCGCCATCCAACAGCGCTTCCACGTAGCCCTTGATCGAGGTGAGCGGGGTGCGAA
This sequence comes from Nitrospira sp. SG-bin1, assembly GCA_002083365.1. Taxonomy (NCBI): domain Bacteria; kingdom Pseudomonadati; phylum Nitrospirota; class Nitrospiria; order Nitrospirales; family Nitrospiraceae; genus Nitrospira; species Nitrospira sp. SG-bin1. The sequence goes on from LVWS01000038.1 coordinate 63,458, forward strand.
GTTCGTGCGAGACATTCGCCACGAAGTCTTTTCGTATCTTCTCCAGGCGTCGCAGCTCGGTAATGTCGTGAAACACCAAGACCACACTGGCCTCATTTTCCTGTTCACCTCCGGCCGGGGAGGCTTCGATCTGAAGACAGCGCCCGCTCAGCGGCAGCACGATTTCATCCTGATGATAGGCGCGCGATCGTAAAATGGCAGTCACCAGGTCGTTGAGCTGTTGATGACGGAAGAGATCGGCGCAGGGACGTCCTCGAGCCTCCACGCGGGAGATGCCGAACATACGTTCGAGCGCAGGATTGATCTGCAACACCAAGCCGCGGGAGTCCAACACCATCACGCCTTCGACCATCGAGGTCAGCATGGCAAGCAGTTGGGCACGATCTTCCGAGAGTTCATCGATTTTCGCGTGAAGCTGATCCGCCATGTGGTTGAGGGTGGCGGCCAAGAGCCCCACTTCATCTTGTGCGGTCGTTCGGACGTGAAAGGTCCTGTGGTCGGAGCTCAATTGAAGGGCGGCCGACGCAATGTCGGAAAGTGGTTTGGTGATGCTGTGAGCCAACCAGACGCTCAGTACGAGGGCGACGAGGAAAGCGACGCCGAGCGCGAGAAAGAGACGTTGCTGTATTTCCGCAAGCTCGCGGTCCAGGAGCACCATCGGAAGGCTCACTCGCACGACGAGCGGAGATGCCGTCTGCGACGGCCGAAGGAGGACGGCATGATACATCGTTCGTTCTCCTGTCGTGTGACCGGAGCGGATGTCTCGTCCATGCCCCGTGGAAAGGGCCTGTTGGATTTCGGGGCGCATCAGGTGATTCTCCACGGCGGACAAGTCGGCATCTCGTACCGCGCTGTCCGCGAGCACCACTCCGTCTGCGGCGACTAGCGTCACACGGGCGGAGGCTCTACCGCCGAGGTCGCGTGCCGTCTCTTGCAAAGAGGAGGGTGTCGGATGAGAAGAAGATGCGAGAAACAGGGGTTGGAAGCCGTGTTCGACGAGCTTGGTTTTTACCTCCAAGGCATCACTGAATTGCGTCAGGTAACGCTGTTCGAGGGATTGAACTGTCATCACGCCGGCAACGAGCAGCCCACAGGCGACTGCCATGAGCGTGCTGAGCGTGACTTTCCATCGAATCGACCATGTCATTCTGACACGTCGGGATCTTTCAGTTTATATCCCAATGATTTGACGGACACGATGGCCTCTTCAAGGAGCGGCAGTTTTTGTTTCAACCGGCGGACATGCACATCGACCGTTCTGGTCGTTCCGTAGTAGTCGTAGCCCCACACCGCGTTGAGCAGCACTTCACGGGTCAGCACGCGCCCCCGATGTCGAAGGAAGTGTTCGAGCAGGCCGAATTCTTTCGCGGTCAACGGCACCTCGTGTGACCCGAGGCGGACCTCATGTCGAGCAAGATTCATGGTGAGCGTCCCATGGCGATACAGTTCGGGCCCACCATCCGGCGTTCGCTCGACTCGACGCAGCAGGGCTTTGACACGAGCGACCAGTGCCTTGGGGCTGAACGGCTTGGTCACATAATCGTCGGCGCCCAACTCAAGTCCGACAATCGTGTCTGATTCTTCCGCTTTCGCCGTGAGCATGAGGATGGGAAGCATGGCGGTCTCGGGAGCGGAGCGGAGTCGTTTGCAAACTTCGAGTCCATCCAGCTCAGGCAACATAAGATCGAGCACGACCAGATCGGGTTTTTCCTCTTTGGCTTTCTTCAATGCTTCGAACCCGTTCGTCGCGGTGATAGGCCGAAACCCCTCTTTCTCCAAATAGTGTTTGACGAGCTGCAGAATATCCTGCTCGTCTTCAACGATGAGAATTTTTTTGTAACCGGAAGTCCCCATGGAACACTGAGCGTACGGGGGAGGGGAGAGCGTGTCAAGAGATACGCGGGCAGGCGATCGGGACGACTCGCGCTTGCCCTGAGGAAAAAGTCATTTGTATGCCACGGCCGCGCTCGACGGTCCGGCAAGATGAATGATCTCGAATCGTGTGAACCCGGCCTCGCCGCACCACCGGCGAAAATCGGCGCCGGAGTAATCGAACGCATCGCCGAATTCGATGAGCATGTTGAGCGACATCAGCAGACCCTGCACGTTTTCGCGCCGGGCGTCGTCGATCAAGGCTTCAATCGTCACGAGCGCGCCGCCCGACGGCAACGCGTCGTAGGCCGATCGGATGAGATGCATCTTTTTCTCGAGATTCCAATCGTGCAAGATCATCCCCATCGTGATGATGTCTGCCTTCGGCAGCGGGTCCTTGAAAAAGTCACCGGACGCCGTACGTACACGACCTGCCAAACCGGCGGCGGCGATATGTTTTTTGGTGATCGGTTCGACGACCGGTAGATCGAAGCTGATGCAGGTGAGGTGTGGGTGGCGCTTTGCGACTTCGATGCTGAGCAGGCCGGTCGCGCCACCGACGTCGCAGAGCGTTTGGAATTCCGAGAAGTCGAATTTCTCCGCGAATGCCTCAAAGTTGATACGGGAGAGGCCGGTCATCGCGCCCATGAACTGTTCCAGCCTGGGCAGGTCCGAATAGAGTTCCTCGAACATGCCTTTCTGCCCATGCTTGACTTCGTTCTGCGGCCGTCCCGTCCGCAACGCTTCGGGCAGGTCGTTCCAAAATCTGAACAGTCGCGCATTGAGCATGATCAGAATGCCCCCGATGTATCGGGGGCTCGCGGCATCGAGAAACATGATTCCCTCTGCTGTGTTGAAATACTTCGCCTGCGGTCCGTCACCGTCGCGGTCAAGGAACTTCATCGCCACGAGGGCATCAAAAAAGTCTGGATTCGCGCGTGGGTGGAATTGCAATTCCCTGCCCAGCTCAGCCCCGGTCAGACGTCGACCGGCCAATGTCGTGAAGAGACCGACCTCGACGGCCGTGAGCAGGACCTTGGAGCCCCAAAAACCAAAGGCGGTTTGCAAAATGGAAGAGGGATTTGGAGGAGGGTTCATATGACGCCATCTTTCCTTAGGGGTTGCAAGTTCTCGATTGGCAATTACTCCCATCCGCTTGGGTTTTTCATTCACACATCAACGAGGAGTCCGCAGAGATTGATGAACACCCTGACATTGCCGGTTGTGTTCTTGCGGGCGACGGAAAAGATGAGATCTGACTTCGGATCGGCATAGAGGATGGCTTCCTGACTCCCGAAATACCTCGTTGGAAACTGAGGATCGGCTATTTCGGAAGTGCCGGTGAGTGCAATGGGATAGATGCCTAAAAGCGATTTGGTCGTGACTTGGACTGCATAGAAGAGCGGTTGATTCGGGTGCCCGAAACCATTGATGCCGAGAAACTTGACCTCGAATCGTTTCCTGGCGGGCACGGTATAGACGACGAGATCCTTGACGTCTTCTCCGGCGTTCAGATTGATAACCGCTCCGGTTTGAAAAGGTCTTTGTGCCATCTGGAAGCACCTCCTTGGCTGGCAAGAAAGAACGATAAGTTTCAGTGGCCACGAGAACAAGAAGTCTCAAAGGAGACGGAGAGTACGTAGGAGGTGAGAGAGAGTCAAGCGAGGCATCATTCCGCGAATGAACTCGCTAATATGCAAACCAGGGTAGGGCTCGCTCAATTTAAGGCGTGAAGGACCTCAGCTTATTAGCTTGTGTGATATCGCCGTGACTTCTCAGGTCAATTCTGTTGACGGACCCTATTGATCTGACGTATCGTCACAGATCATGCCTAGGGTCACGGGCTTGTTCTCGCGCTGAACTGAGGAGCTACGACGACCATGAAGATCTATCTTGCCAATCCCCGCGGGTTTTGCGCCGGTGTCGATCGGGCGATCGATATCGTGGATCTGTCGCTCAAGAAGTACGGGGCTCCGATTTATGTCCGTCACGAAATCGTGCACAGCCGCCATGTCGTCAATTCGCTGCGGCGAAAGGGCGCGGTGTTTGTGGAAGAGTTGAACGAAGTACCGGAGGGGTCGGTCGTGATTTTCAGCGCGCACGGCGTAGCGAAGTCGGTGTGGGAAGAAGCGAATCGGCGGCGCCTGCATGTGATCGACGCCACCTGTCCGCTGGTGATCAAGGTCCATAATGAAGTGAACCGCGATTATACCCAGGGGTATGAATTGATTCTGATCGGTCACGCCGGCCATCCGGAAGTGATCGGGACTTTGGGCCAGGTGCCCGACAAGTTTCACTTGGTGTCGTCGGTCGAAGATGTGGAAAAGTTGCAGGTGGACAATACCGTCAATCTGTCGTACGTCACGCAAACCACGTTGAGTGTGGATGAATGCCGGGATATCGTCGGTGCATTGCATCAACGGTTTCCGAACATCAAAGGCCCGCACCAGGAAGATATCTGTTACGCGACGCAAAACAGGCAAAATGCCGTCAAGGAATTGTCCCGCCTGGTGGACGTCATTCTTGTCATCGGATCGCCGAACAGCTCCAATTCCAATCGTCTGCGCGAACTGGGAGAGCAGTGCGGGATCCCGTCTTATCTGATCGATTCAGCAGCCGACATCGATCCCGCGTGGCTCCAAGGAGCTAAGGCGGTCGGGATCGCGGCCGGTGCGTCGGCTCCGGAGATCTTGGTCACGGAAGTGGTGGCATTCCTAAGAGCGTCGGAACCGTCCGATGTTGAAGAACTCACGGTCATTGAGGAGGACGTTGAATTCCTCCTGCCGAAGGAACTTGTCCAGATAGAATCCTCAAAGAAGCCGGTAGCCAGCATCGCCGGTTAGTTGGCTATGCCATCCGGGGACGTCTCCATATGGCCCTATATATTGTAGGGCCATATCAATTCTCCTACTATGCAATGTGTTTTGTTTTTGATTTCTAAGAACCCTTGTGATACAAGGGCCGGAAACTTCTGAGCCTCAACCACCTGTCCTAAGCATGTGCGTGCAACTGAAGGGGAACCGATGCATCTGAAATCCATGAACATGATGGGCTTCAAATCGTTCGCCGAAGCCAAGATCGAGTTTCCCGAAGGGGTCACTGCGATCGTCGGACCGAATGGAAGCGGCAAGAGCAATGTCGTAGACGCCATCCTATGGGTCCTGGGCGAGCAAAGCACTAAAACGCTCAGAAGCGAAAAGATGGAAGACGTCATTTTTAACGGTACTGAACTGCGAAAGCCTTTGGGAATGGCTGAGGTGTCGTTGGTGATCGGCGGGCTTGATCCAACGATGATGAAATTGGATGGCAGCTCGGGGCTTCCGAGCGAGCTGACCGAGGCGCAAGAGATGATGATTACCCGTCGTCTGTACCGCAACGGCGACAGTGAGTATCTCATCAACAAGATTCAGTGCAGATTGAAGGATATTCGCAGTTTGTTGCTCGATACACGGGCGGGCAGCAAAGGACACACCGTCATCGCCCAGGGCCAGATCGATCAGATTTTAAATGCATCACCCCAAGACCGGCGCGAGCTCATCGAGGAGACCGCGGGCATCGTCCGGTATAAGAAGCAAAAGGCCGAGGCGCTGCGGAAATTGGAGGCCACACAGCAGAATCTCCTGCGCGTCCGAGACATCGTCGCCGAGGTCAAGAAACAGCTCAATTCTTTGGAACGTCAAGCGCGCCAGGCGCGAACCTTTCAGACATTGCAGCATGAGGCGCGGGGAATCGAAGTGACTCTGTTGACCAGGGAATTCAAGGCCTTGCGACTGGCGTTGCAAGAGGCGGAGATCGAGGTTCTGAATTTGGATCAACAGGAATCTGGAAAGGCGGCCGAGCAAGCTCGGCTTACGATGGAACTTGAACAGGCGCGCCTTGATGCGATTGCGACGGCCGATTCCATCGGGAAGATACGAGAGGAACTGGCGGGTGTCGAACAACGGCAAGCTCACGCGCTGACGGCGGCGGAGGTGGAGCGAAACCGAGGGCTTTTGTTCAGCCAACAACAGGTACAGGAATCGGCCGAGCTGGAAGAACTGGTCCGATCACGGGAGAATTTGGCGGCCTCCCTGCAAGCCATCGAGTCATCATTGACGTCGGTCGAAGAGGAGATGGCGATTCGAGATCGGATCCTCGAGGAACTCGACGAGGACATGGCGCGCTTGCTCCATCAGCGGGCTGCCGCCGTCGCGGAGGAGGAGCGAGGGCGCAAGGACGTGCTGCAACTGGCGGTGCTTGTCGCGAACACGGAACAGGGTATCGCGCAATTGGCCAAGCGGATGGAAGATCTCGCGGGGCGCGGGACGCGCCTGTCATCGGAGCGGGACGAATTGCGGAGCCAGCGCGAAGCGACGATCGCGCGTCACGAGGTATTGCGCAATGAATATGCAGAAGCCGATCGTCTCGTGTCGCATCTCAGGATGGAACAACGAACCGTGCAGGAGGAAGCCGCTCAAGCCACAGGCATCCTTCAGTCATTGGATCACATGATCTTGCGGCGGTCGGAAGAGTTGGCCGGAGTGGATTCACGGCTTGAGGCGTTGCAGAGCGTGGTGCGTGAAGAGATGGGGTACGGTCGACAGGGAACTCAGCAGGGCCCCGCCTTGAAGTCTTGTGACGGTGTGCGGGATGCAGTGGCCGAATGGCTGGTAATCCCGTCGGGGATGGAACGGGCCGTCGAAGCGGTATTGGGCGAGCGTGTCCGCGGATGGTTTGTGGACGAACCGTCCGTCGGGCGGAGATTGATTCGTTTTCTACAGGAACAGGCGCTTGGGCGGGGCAGTTTCATCCCGCAGCACCCACGATGGGAAGGTGGTCGAGCTTATGGCTGGTGGCCGTCGATTGCCATGCAGCCCGGTGTTGTCGGGCTCGCCGTGGAACTGGTCCAGACCGACGAGTCGCGCACGGCGGCCCGCGATTCGCTGTTCGATCGCGTCGTGATTGTCCGATCGTTGGATCAGGCGATGCAGTTATGGGAGCAGCATGCGTGGAGTGCTCCGAACGGCCCGACCTTGGTGACGCTCGATGGTGAAGTGGTGGATGCATCGGGTGTCGTGACGGGTGGTCAAGTGCAAGGGAGGCCGGGTTTGCTCGAACGCCGGCGGGAGGTGATCGATCTGGAAGCCAAACGTCATGCCGTCGTGACGGAGCTCGATCAAAGCAAACAACAGCGTGACATGGTGTCGGCTCAGATTCAGTTGCTCACTCAACGCGACCGCCAACTCGGCGATGCGCTTCGCGACGCCGAAATGCAAAATCTCTCGTTGCGCAAGGATGAAGAAAAGCTTCAGCATGTATTGAACGATCTCGATCATCGACTCACCGGGATCGAGACGGAAATTCAGGAAAGTCTCTGCGAAGGTCAGCGATTGGACCAAGAGTCGCACTCGGTCCAGGATCAACTGGGCCAGTGGCTCGCTGAGAAGAACGGCCAGGACACGATGCTGGGGAGAGTACGCGAACGGCTGGGGGTGCTCGAGCAAAATATGAGAACGCACCAGGACCGTGTGACGGAGGCGAAGCTCACTGCGGAAGGGTTGCGCGCCAAACGTGAACATGAGCAACTGAATCGGGCTCGAACGGTACAACAAATTCAGGAAACTGAAGATCGGCGTCGTGTATTGTGCGAGCACTTGAGCAGTCTCAAGGGGCTTATCGAGCAGAGCCGGACGGAACAGGCCCGTCAGGAAACTCTTTGCCAAGAACTTGGTGTCGCCGCCGGGCGGGTGAAGGGAGAATTGGTTGCGGCTCAAGAGCGACAGGGGCAACAGATCGGGGTCAGCCAAACGCTGGAATCCGGTCTGGAGGAGTTGCGACGGGGGATGTCGGTGATTCGGGATGCACGGATGGCGGCGGAGGTTCGCCGAGCGGAAATTCGTACGCACTTGGGAACCGTCGAAGGAACGTTATCGGGGACCTATCAGCTTGATCCGCTCACGCTGGCCGAGGAGCCTGCCACGTCGAGAGAATCGATAAGCGAGGCCGATGGCGCTGCCGCACAGGAAACCGATCACCGCTCGGACATCGAGTTGAAAGAGCAGTTACAGAAGCTCCGTGATCGGTTGGATCGTATGGGGCCGATCAACTTAGCCGCGATCAATGAACACCAGGAACTGGAGGAGCGCCACCAGTTCTTGTCCGAGCAAGAACTGGATTTGTCGAACTCGATTGCGTCACTCAAGGAGATCATTCAGCGGATCAACCGGACGACAAAGGAGATGTTCGCGGCCACGTATGAGGAATTGCAACAGAAGTTCACCGAGGTTTTCGGCCAGTTCTTCCCGGGTGGAAGGGCCGAGCTGCAGCTGGTCGATGAGCCTCCACCAGAAGACGGCGCGCCGCTCGGCAATCAGGAGCCGGGGATTGAAATAGTGGCGCAGCCGCCGGGGAAACGACTGAAGAGCATCACCATGTTGTCGGGTGGTGAGAAAACGCTTACGGCGATGGCCCTGTTGTTTGCAAGCTTTCTGATCAGGCCGACACCGTTCTGTCTGTTGGATGAAATCGACGCCCCGCTGGACGAGGAAAACATCGGCCGGTTCACGGGTGTCTTGAAGGAGTTGGCGCAGAACGCGCAGTTCCTCGTCATCACGCACAATAAACGGACAATGAGCATCGCCGATTCGCTCTTCGGAGTGACGATGGAAGAGCCGGGGGTGTCTAAGCTCGTGTCCGTCAGACTTGGCGACCTACAGCCGGCCTAAGATTATGGGTCCGACTGAATAGTTCGGCTCCTGGGTCACAGACTCAGGATTGAGAAATTTCCTCACCTCATAGAAAGTCATTTCCCAGTGTAAGGAAGCGGCTATGTCGCGCTCTTCTCCGTAGCTCTGAGTAGACCGGTTAAGAACGACTTTCGCATTGCGCGTGACCTGATCGCCAGAGTGACAAGCTTTTACCCCTTGTTACGTACCTTTTTTGGGTCTTGGCATGTCAATTCGCGGTAGGAATTTTGATCCATCAGTGTGCAAAAGTGGCCAGATTGCATGCGGCAACGCGCCACTATCTGGCACGGGGGTTGATGAAATGGTGCATCATGTGAACAGTCTTAGATGAAGAAGGCTATACCAAATCAACAACTTGTGCGATGCCTATTGGGGTGTCAATCATGGACTGGGGTTTAGAAAGAAGGGATTTTGCTATGAGAGGCGAATGACCTGCGGTATCGTTATTGCTCAGTAGTGCGGATACCGCGTCACAATCTGCATGAGGGAGGGCAACCATGGCACTTTCGCAATCCCGGGATAGAACATCTCTTCGGCAATCGGCCGCTGACCTCTCCTTGACCCAAGTGACTCTGGAGGCACTGCTCATGCCCCATCATCGCAAAGCCGAAGCAGAACAGTCACGGATGGCGAGAGATGAACGGCGTGAGGATCTGGACGATGATCCATTGGGACCTGCCAGAGGCATCATCAACGGATTGCGTCTGTCTGCGACATTGTGGAGCGTCATTGCTCTCATGGTTCTCTTGATGCGGTAACCCGTTCAAGGTTTTTGATCCGCTTTCCCCTTGATTCAGCATTGTCCTCAACTCAAAGTGCCTCGGCACTCCTTCTTTCGTTCCTTTGGCCCGCAATTCCAAAGAAAATTAGACACCGTTCCTCTGATTTCTAAAGCTTGTGTTCTAGAATTCCGTCGTGGCGAGACACGACCTTCTTTTTCGTCACACTGATCCGTTTTCCCGAGGTCGAACGGATGTAATGGTTCTTCTAATCAGCCGCTCGAGCAATTTATATCGTTTGGCCCGAAGAACGCTCCAGACCCGGCTTGAATGAGCTGATGTGACAACCTCTTGAACGGATATTCGCGCAGTAGAAATGGCATGAGTACCGGCTCTGCTGTTCACACCTGAGTTCTGTGACTCAAAGAAGCTGTCGGAGGGATGTGTGCCGTCACCTACACCTGCAAAAAATATATATAGTTCAGGCACTTCTCCTATCGTTCGCTTGACTCGCTTCCCATCGTCTGTTATAAGCCTCCCGTATATTGTGAGTATGGAAAGGTTTACGAAGGGAGACCATTGCAAGATGCCGGTCTTTCACCCTCCTCAATCCTGTCGTTCTCGTCATAAAGATTCATGAATATCATAAAGGCGTTATTCAATCGCCTCTCTGATAGTCTGCTCTCGACCGTTCAGGGGCGACTCGATCATGCTTCTGAGCTTACCCCTGTTGCCTCGCTTCGCTTGGTTTCGGACAAACCAGTAGTTCTATCGGCATTGGATTCTTCCGCCGCCCGACGGCCTATCGGCCATGCGGTCAGCCAGCCTGATGCGGTGGATGATGCCATCAGACGGAGTCAATCGTGGTTTTTCAATCGCCAGCATGCCGAAGGGTATTGGGTTGCCGAACTGGAAGCGGACACGACTTTGACTTCCGAGTACTTGATGTTGCGTCGATTCCTGGATCGGGTCGATCCTGATCGGGAGGCGAAGGCTGTTCAATACCTTAAGACGACGCAATTGCCGGACGGTGGATGGCCCATCTATTACGGTGGTCCGGCGGAGATCAGCGCATCGGTCAAAGCATATTTTGCGCTCAAACTAAGCGGCGTGGCGGCGGACGAACCGTGTATGATCCGGGCCAAAGAGCGGATTTTGGCGATGGGCGGCGTCTTGCACGCCAACGTGTTTACGAAAATCACGCTGGCCTTGTTCGACCAGTATGATTGGGAAGGTGTCCCCCATATGCCGGTCGAACTGATGTTGTTGCCGAAAAAGTTCTACTTCAGCATCTATGCGATTTCGTATTGGTCTCGAGCCGTGTTGATTCCCCTACTCATCGTATTTGCGCACCGCCCGGTTTGCCGAATCCCACGCGAACAAGGCATCGACGAATTGTATCCAATCCCGCGAGCGGAAGTTCGGTATTGGAAATACCCTCCGTTCAATAAGGATCAGGCGTGGTTCACTCCCCACAACTTCTTCGTGGCATTGGATGCGATGCTGAAACTGTATGACCGAATGCCCATGCGGGTGTTGCGGGAAAAAGCATTGCATAAAGCTGCCTGCTGGATGGTGGATCACCTGAAAGGGTGTGGCGGGCTCGGTGCTATTTATCCGGCAATGGCCAACTCAATTATGGCGCTTCAATGCTTGGGATACAATGCCGATGATCCCCTGGTCGTCAAGGCGCTTCGTGAGATCGAAGAGTTGGAGGTCCACGATTCCACGATGATCGATGATGAGGTCGTCTCCACGCTTCATCTCCAACCTTGTTTTTCTCCGATTTGGGATACCGCGTTACTCACGAATGCTCTGATTGAGGCAGGAGTATCGCAGGATCATGCCGCCCTTCAAAAGGCGGGTCGGTATCTCATGTCCAGGCAAACCAAGACCGTGGGTGACTGGATTGTCTCTTCGCCGAGGGCAGAACCGGGTGGGTGGTATTTTCAGTTTGAGAACGAGTTGTACCCGGATGTGGATGACTCTGCCGTGGTGATCATGGCACTCTCCAAATTGAAGATCCCTGGTCAGGAGACTGCACTGAACGCGTCTATTCTGCGTGGGATGCGATGGGTCTTGGCGATGCAGGGGTCCGACGGCGGATGGGGGGCTTACGATAAGGACAATAACCGGGTTGTTTTCAACTATATTCCGTTCGCCGATCACAAGGCGCTGTTAGACCCCAGTACTTCCGATCTGGCCGGGCGGTGTCTGGAGATGCTCGGCGCCTTGGGATATGACAAGACTCATCCAGCCGCCGGACCGGCCTTGGCCTTTCTGAAGAAGGAACAGGAGGAAGACGGTAGTTGGTACGGACGCTGGGGTGTCAATTATATCTATGGAACGTGGTCCGTGTTGGCGGGACTCAGGGCGATCGGTGAAGATCTCTCGGCGTCGTACATTCGTCGGGCGGTCACCTGGGTGGAATCGAAACAGAATCCCGACGGGGGATGGGGCGAGTCGTGTCTCTCTTACAGAGACGATGTGAATCATCACGGTGCGGGAGAGAGCACGCCGTCGCAAACTGCATGGGCGTTGATGGCTCTGATGTCGGCCGGAGCGATTGATTCCTTCAGCGTCGCACGCGGCATACAATTCCTCCTTCGCCGCCAAACGAGGGATGGTTCATGGGAGGAAATCGCTCATACCGGCACCGGGTTTCCGCGTGTGTTTTATCTCCGGTATCATTGGTATTGCCAATACTTCCCGCTATGGGCTCTGGCGATGTACCGGAATCTTCGCTCCCGTGGGAAGATGCGGGCCGACGAACTTCGCCATCATATTCAAGGAACTGACTCGCCCCGGTCCGAGCATTGACCTTCGCCGATTCTCTTTCCCCTCGCTCCTCTGATACTGTGCCGCCGAAACGAATTGCTGTTTTTGCCGCCACTTCGTGGGAAATGGTCTCGGTGCGGTCGGCATTTCCTCCTGGCGTTGAACGGCGAATCGGCGATCTCTCCGTTCACGTGCGAACCGTAGGCGATCGAGAATATTGGCTTGCTCAAACCGGCGTCGGTCTTGAAAAGGCAGGGCGAAGGGCAGCTCAGTTGCTGGATCATCAGTCGTTCAGCCTTGCGATTTCCTCGGGGTTTGCCTGCGCGCTCATGGCGGCACACATCGGAGCGCTCTTGGTAAGTCGAGAAGTGATGCATCAGGGGACAGGCCACGACGAGCTCTCGGAAACGGTCGATGTGCCCGGCGAGGAACGGGATCTCGTGTTGACGTTTGTCGATACTGTGGTGCCTCCGGCACACATCGGACGATTCGTGTCAACCGATCGGGTGGTCGGTCGAGCCTCGGAGAAGGAACAGCTTGCGCAACGTACGGGAGCCATCGGCCTTGATATGGAAAGCTTCGCGTTGGCTGCTCAAGCGCGACGGACACGAGTGCCTTTCGTCATCATCCGCTCTGTCTCGGACCTGTTGGACGAAGATCTTCCGCTTGACTTCAATCTCTTTCTCAGGCCCACTGGGTGGCTTAAAGGTATCGGCGCGGTCTTGTCCGCTCCCTCATGCCTCCTTGGCCTTGGCCGGCTCCGTCATCAGAGCGTCGTCGCAGGAGAGGCCCTAACGGATTTTTTCCGCCGCTATGCTGTCGCAATGGCGACGAAGCGGCGAGAGGAAGAACTTTCAGCGACTCAATCATGATGCTTGTGCGACTGACCGGCCGATGGGCGCTCACCCATGTGGCAGAGATGGGCCGGATGTTGATTTTCGTGGTGTCGTCGTTCGCGTGGCTGGCACGTCCGCCGTTGCGTGGCATGCAAATCGTCAAGCAACTCCACTTCATCGGCTACAAGTCGACATTCGTCGTCGTGCTGACAGCGGCGTTCACCGGAATGGTGCTCGCCCTCCAAGGCTACTACACGTTGCGAAAGTTCGGATCCGAGGGCTTATTAGGTTCCGCCGTGGCGCTCAGCATGATTCGCGAACTGGGGCCGGTCTTGGCCGCGCTGATGGTGACGGCGCGCGCCGGTTCCGCCATCACGGCGGAGATCGGCATCATGCGGATCACGGAACAGATCGACGCGCTCGATACCATGGCCGTCAATCCGCTCCAATATCTGATTGCGCCGAAGCTCGTGGCAGGGTTAATCGGCGTTCCGCTGCTCGTCGCGATCTTCGATGTGGTCGGGATCTACGGCGGTCATCTTGTCGGAGTGGACCTGCTCGGCGTCAATGCCGGTTCGTACTGGAATTCCATCGAGGCCGCGGTCGAATGGAAAGACGTCTACGGCGGCATTCTCAAATCCATCAGTTTTGGTCTGATCGTGAGTTGGGTGTGCTGCTATAAGGGCTTTTACACCAAAATGAGCGCCGAAGGGCTCGGCGCCGCCACGACCGAAGCGGTCGTGTTGTCATCGGTCTTGATTCTCATCTGGGACTACTTTCTGACGTCATTGTTGTTGTAGTCATGCTGAAGCTTGTGGGTCTCACGAAGACGTTGGGCGGTCAGCCGGTCTTGCAAGGCCTTGATCTCGTCATCCCTGAAGGAAAACTGACGACCATCATCGGTCGCAGTGGTGAGGGCAAGAGCGTGCTGCTGAAGCACATGATCGGCCTTCTCCAACCGGATTCAGGGGAAGTGTGGATCGATGGGGTCGAGATTTCGCGACTCCGCGGCAATGCACTCAACGAAGTGCGAAAGCGGTTCGCGATGTTGTTTCAAGGGGCGGCGCTGTTCGATTCGCTGACGGTGTTCGAAAATGTGGCCTTTCCGCTCAGAGAACGACTTCGAATGAAAGGGCCGGATGTCACTGACCGCGTGAACGAAAAACTGGAGCAGGTGGGTTTGGCCGGCATGGGGCATAAATTCCCCGCGGAACTCAGCGGAGGCATGCGCAAACGCGCCGGGTTGGCACGCGCATTGGTGATGCAACCGGAGATCATTTTGTTCGACGAGCCGACGACAGGTCTCGATCCCCTCATGGCCAAGTCGATTCATGATCTCATCACGAGCATGCAGCGGAAGTTCAGATTTACCGCCGTGATGGTGAGTCACGAAATTCCGGAGATATTCGGGATTTCGGACTATGTCGCCATGTTAAAACGCGGAAAAATAGCCGTGATGGCCGAGCCGGCTGAGTTTCAACGGACGACCGATCCCGAAATCAGAGAATTCATTTCAGTCGGCGGGACGGTGGCGCTGTCCCACGGCGGTTTTCGCGGGTAGAGGAGGGGCATGATGGACAAAAGCCGGCTGGAGCTGATCGTCGGTGCATTCGTGTTGATCGGGATCGTTTGCTTGGGCTATCTTTCGATCAAACTCGGCAAGTTGGAACTGATCGGCGGGGACGTCTATGAAGTCGATGCTCTGTTCAATTCAGCCACCGGGCTGAAAGCCGGGGCTTCCGTGGAAGTCGCCGGTGTCGAGGTGGGGCGAGTCAAGACGATCAGCTTGAAAGAGGACCGGGCGATGGTGAGACTGGCGGTCCAGAGCGGGACGAAGCTCTATTCCGATACCATCGCCTCGATCAAGACGAGAGGCATCATCGGCGAAAAATACCTGGCCCTCTCGCCGGGTGGTGGGGGAGACGCTCTGAAACCGGGGGATACCATTCGCGACACGGAATCGGGGCTGGACTTGGAGGAGTTGGTGAGTCAATACGTTCATGGTAAGGTCAATTAGCCTGATCGATCAAGCGGATGAATTGCAGGACGCCATATTGGCGTGAGAGAGAGGCGCGATGAGGGCGTTCAAGAATGCTCGCAGCGGACGAAGAGGTGGTCGCGTGTGGTTCACGGGATTCATCATGGTCATCTGTATCGGAGTGACGCTGCCCGGGTACGCGGGGCCGCCCACCGACTCCATGAAGGCCACGATCGACGAAGTGCTCCGCATCGTGAGGGAGAAGGAGCTCAAGCAACCGGAGAGAGCCGAGGAACGAAGACACCTTTTGGAACGGGTGGTGGCGGCCCGATTTGACTATACGGAAATGTCCCGTCGAGCTTTGGGCGCTCCCTGGAACCAGCTGACCGATCAGCAGAAAGATGAATTTGTCGATCTTTTTCGGAGGCTGCTGACGAACTCATACGCGGACAAAATTGAAACCTATTCCGGTGAGGGCGTGCAGTACCTGAATGAACGAACGGAAAAGGAATATGCTGAAGTTAGGACCAAAGTGCTCTCCGGAAAGACAGAGATCCCGCTGGATTATCGCCTGATCAACAAGACGGACGAGTGGCGAGTCTACGACGTTGTCGTGGACGGAGTCAGCCTGGTGAACAACTATCGCGGGCAGTTTACGAAGATTCTTCGTGCCTCCTCCTATTCGGATCTCGTCGATCAACTCCGCAAGAAATCCGACAAACTCAAGGCGCCATAACGTCGTGTGCGGAGTCATGAGGACGTGTAAGCGCAGCCTTGCTGTCGGTGTCGCACTCGTGCTGTTGTGTGGGCCGTGTCCCTTTGCGCGCACCGACGCTCACGCCGACGTGAAGTTTTTCCCGATTCCCGCCGTCAGTTCCAGCAAAAACGACGGGAATGATGTCGGGATGATTGTGCCGGCCCTCATCACCGGACCCGACGGGGACCTCAAGTATTTGGTCGCGCCGATGGTGGTCTACAATTCGATCGTGGGTACCCGAGGCACCGTCAATCTCTTCCGTTATGAGCCGGGTGGAAAGGAGCTTCGAGGCATCGCGTCCTGGACGGAAGAGATCGAGCGGAAATTCTTGTTGAGTTATGTCGATCCGGGTTTCAGTAACGGGCGGTACAGCATTGGGTTTAGCGCCACCTATTTCAAGAACGCCACCGTGCGATTTTTTGGGCTTGGCCCGACGACGGTCGAGGGCAATGAGACCAACTTCACGGCTCCAGAGACGAGGCTGAACTGGAGATTCGGCGTCTATGCCAATGAAGTGACGCAGATCGCCGTGAGTCAACGACTCCGACATATGCAACCGATCCAGCAGGGCGCGACGGAACTTCCGTTCACGGGAAATGTGTTTCCAAATGTCCCAGGAGTGGACGGGGCGACGATTCTTGGCCAGCGGGTCAGCTTCCACTACGATACGCGGAATAACCTGGTGACCCCGACGGATGGGATGGCGATCACGGCTTATGCCGAACTGAACTACAATTTCAAAAATAGCGCCGATCCTCTGTATTCTCGGTATGGTCTCGAGATCAAAAAGATGTTCGCAAGCGAATCCAAACGGGCGATTCTCGTGATCCGCGGTGATTTGCAAGCCACGCTCGGTTCAGATGTTCCGTTCTATGAACAGAGCTCGTTGGGCGGTCAGGATAACCTGCGCGGGTTCGGCGTGAATCGGTACATCGACAAGCAGCTGATCGCGTTCAGTATTGAGGAACGCATTCATATCCTTCGCACGCGACTGGCCGGGGTCATGGCGGATTTTGAAATTGCGCCGTTCATCGATACCGGGCAAGTGTTCAACTCGTTCAAGAATGTGAGCTTCAAGGATTATCGCATTACGCCGGGTATCGGATTTCGGGGGATCATACGGCCCAACGTCGTGGGACGTATTGATTATGGGTTCAGTAAGGAAGGTGGGGCAATCTTTGCCGGCCTTGATTTCCCGTACTAGGTATCATGCTCTACGCGCACTGAGCCGTCTTTTTCGGTAGGCTCATGGGAGCCGGAAGGAAAGTCCGATGACTAGGTTTCTTTCATAAGCGCTTGACTTCAAACGGTTCTTATGTGAAACTCCACCCAAATTTGGCTCCGTACAAGGGTAGCGGTCGGTGTCGGTATCGGTGTCAAGGGAGTGGTAGGTGATGGCAGACAAACGAAGGAGACCATCCATGTCCATATTGAAGACGATCCATAGTCCCGCTGATCTGAAGCGGTTGTCTCCGGACCGGTTCCCGGCATTGTGTCAGGAAATTCGCGAGCAGATCATCGGAACGGTCGCGAATGTCGGCGGGCACTTAGCTTCGAATTTGGGGGTGGTCGAGCTCACGGTCGCGTTGCAGTATCTTCTTGATACACCGACCGACAAAATCGTCTGGGATACCAGTAATCAGTCCTATACGCACAAACTCTTGACCGGTCGACGCGAACAATTCCATACGCTTCGTCAATATGGAGGACTGAGCGGATTCTGTAAGCGAGAAGAGAGCGCATACGATGCCTTCAACGCCGGTCATGCGGGCACCGGTGTGTCGGCTGCCTTCGGGATGGTCGAAGCTCGGGACCAGCTGAAACAAAAACACAAGGTGGTCTGTGTCGTCGGTGACGGGGCGATGACGGCGGGTATGACACTGGAAGCGTTGCATCATGCCGGGGGACTTGGAAAGGACTTTCTCGTCATCTTGAACGACAATCAAATGTCGATCTCAAAAAACGTCGGCGCTATTTCCGCCTATTTGAGTCGGACGATCACGGGCGAATTCTATGGAAAGATGCGCGAAGAGACCGGTCAGCTATTGGGGAAAATTCCTCACATCGGCTCCGACATGCAAAAGCTCGCTCGACGTGCCGAGGAACTTGCCAAAGGCGTCATTCTTCCCGGCTTGCTTTTCGAGGAATTGGGGTTCCAGTACAGCGGTCCCATCGACGGCCATAACTTCGAGCATCTCTTGCCGACCCTTGAGAACGTTTTGAGGATGAAGGGACCGGTCCTGCTCCATATCATCACCAAGAAGGGGTTGGGATACGAGCCGGCCATGAAGAACCCGGTATGGTTCCATGCCTGTCCTCCGTTCGTCAGGGAGACGGGTGCTCCCGCAAAGAAAGCGGCTCGTCCTTCCTACACGACAATCGCGATGGATACCCTCGTCAAATTGGCTCGTGAGGACAAGCGCGTCGTCGCGATCACGGCGGCTATGTGCGAAGGGACGGGACTTACCGCATTCGAAAAAGAATTTCCGGACCGCCTCTACGACGTCGGTATCGCGGAACAGCATGCGGTGACGTTTGCGGCGGGGCTTGCCGCGCAAGGGCTGAAGCCGGTCGTGGCGATGTACGCGACCTTCTTGCAGCGGGCATACGATCAGGTCGTGCATGATGTCGCGACTCAGAATCTTCCGGTCGCCTTCTGTATTGACCGAGGAGGACTCGTTGCAGAGGACGGGACGACGCATCACGGAGCCTTCGACTATGCATATCTGCGGCATGTTCCCAACATGGTTGTCATGGCTCCCAAAGATGAAAACGAGCTGCAGCACATGATGAAAACCTGTTTAGATTTTAACGGGCCGATTTCGGTGCGCTACCCACGAGGGATAAGTCTCGGTGTAAAGATGGATTCGACTCCCCATGCCGTGCCTGTGGGAAAAGGCGAGCTGCTGAAGGACGGAACGGATGTGGCCATCATTGCGATCGGTGTGTCCGTGTGGCAGGCTGTTGAAGCAGCTGAACGGCTCGGCAAAGAAGGTGTGTCGACGGCGGTGGTGAACGGCCGATTCGTCAAGCCTCTCGATCATGACCTGATTGTCGATGTGGCAAAGCGGGTACGCTATATTGTGACGGTGGAAGAAGGCTGTAAGATCGGCGGATTTGGTTCAGCTGTGCTGGAAACCCTCTCGGAATCCGGCGTGACGGATGTGAAGACCAAGATCCTCGGCCTCCCCGATTGGTACATCGAACAGGGGCCGCAGGATCTGTTGCGCGAACGGTATGGCTTGACGGCCGAGGGCATCTACCAGAGCGTGAAAGAACTGCTCGGCAAGACCCCATCGGTACAATCTCAATTTATCGGTGCTACGCTGACCGACCATCTTCCCCATGGAGACGAACAGGGTAGCTGAGGCCTAAAGGAAAAGAGACTCACGTCACATGCATATAGCCAGACGAAAAACCCGACAGATATCGGTCGGAAAGATGAAGATCGGCGGCGACGCGCCGGTATCCGTGCAATCCATGTGCTCGACGGATACGCGTGACGTGGCCGCAACGGTCGCGCAGATTCACCAGCTTGAGGCCGCGGGTTGCGAGCTCATTCGCGTGGCCGTTCCCGACGACGAAGCCGCTCAGGTCCTTCCGCAAATCAAAGCGGCCATGACGGTGCCGTTGATCGCGGACATTCACTTTGATCATCGTCTTGCGTTGAAGGCCGCACAAGTCGTCGATTGCGTCCGGATCAATCCCGGCAATATCGGCGCGTGGTGGAAAGTGGAAGAAGTCATCAAGGCGGTCAATGAAAGAGGGATTCCGCTTCGAATCGGCGTCAACGGAGGATCACTCGAACGGCCGTTATTGGAGAAATACGGATGGCCTTCGCCCGAGGCGCTGGCCGAGTCCGCGCTCAATGCCGTGCACGCACTGGAAGACGTGGGCTTTACCGATATGAAGGTTTCCCTGAAAGCCTCGGATGTCCATCATGCCATCGATGCCTATTGGCTCTTCGCCCATCAGTCCGACTATCCTCTTCACATCGGGATTACAGAAGCAGGGACGACCATGACGGGCGCGGTGAAATCCTCGATTGGCCTTGGCTACTTGTTGTCACAAGGTATTGGCGACACATTGCGCGTGTCATTGGCTGCCGACCCAGTCGACGAAGTGAAAGTCGGGTTCGAGATCCTCAAGTCCCTCGAGTTGCGTCACCGGGGCATTAACGTGATCGCATGCCCGACGTGTGGACGCGTGGAGATCGATGTTGTCAGGATGGCGAACGAGTTGGAAAAGAAATTAAGTCACATCAAGACGCCATTAAACGTGTCGGTCCTCGGGTGTGTCGTGAATGGAATCGGGGAAGGCAAAGAAGCCGACATCGGGATTGCCGGCGGCGAAGGGAAAGGCATCTTGTTCAAAAAAGGAAAATTGGTCCGCAAGGTTCCGATGGAAGAATTGATGGATACACTGATTGAGGAAGTCGAACTGCTTGCCAAAGAAAAAGAAGCGGAAGGAAACGGCGAGGTGATCGAACCTGCTCCCTCACACGAGTGGGAATCGCTGGAACCCCGATCGGATCATCCTTCAACGCTGGGCAGAAAAATACCGGTCTTGCCTCACCGGTAAGCACATCGCTCACAGTTGCCTCGATTCAGCCCCTGCTTCGCAGAAGCCGCACGCCTTTTCTCCAAGAACCGATTGACGTGCTCTTTCAGGTCATGTATGTGTGCCGTGGAGTCATGCGATCACAATCCATTATCCGCTGGGCCGGGGAGTTCATCAAGTCGGAGCTTTTTGCGCGGCTGGTGAAAGCGGGGCTTGTGATGATGGCCGTGGTGCACGGCTATATCATCTCATTCGGGCGATCATTTCACTTCCGTGACATTGATATCCATCGTGAGATCGGACGGCGCTTTCTCTCGGGTGAATATCTCTACGCCAACGACTACTGCTACATGTATTTGCCGACCACCGGCATTTACTTTGCGCCGTTGCTCGCCTTCGAGAGAAATACGAGTTTAGCCCTTCGTTATGCGGTTGCTGTTGGGTGCTTGGTTCTCACGATCATGCTGTTCCACCGTATGCTGTGCGGCGCAGCCGGCTCCAATGGCGGATGGAGCCGGCTATTGGTCGGTGTGGGAGCGGGAGCGTTGACGCTGCAATTCATCTTGAATGACCTCGACGACGGTGGTCCGCATCTCATGCTGTTGGGGATCCTCACGGGCGGGATCTACTCGATATGGATTGGAAGAGAGCGGTTGGGGACCGTTTTGATCGGATTTGGTATCGTACTCAAGATCACCCCTGCGCTCTTTGTCCTGCTGTTTCTTTGGAAGCGGCAGTGGCGATTGGCCTCATATACCGTACTCGCCACCGTATTTTGGATCGTCCTGCCAATCTTGTACATGGGCCCGATGAGCTGGTGGGACCATCACTCGGAATGGACCAGGAACGCGGTGTTGTCTGTGCTTGATCGGCAGGTTGAGGGGCGACAGGAAAATGAGCTTCAGAAGGCCAACCTTTCGCTTCGCCATACCATGCTGCGATATTTGGTGGCCTACCCACCGACCCATCGGCTTCGGCAAGTAGACCAAAGTTACAAGCCGGTGTTGGATCTTCCGTCGCCGGTTGCGAATGCGATCATTGGGACTGCCGCGGTGAGTCTGTTGGGGCTCTTTGCGTGGTCCAGCCGACGCACGTTTCAAGGGCCAGGGGATCCAACGTGGGCTCGGGAATGCGCCGGTACGTTGCTTCTGGCCTTGTTCTTTTCGCCGATTACGTGGGATCAGCACTTGGTGTGGATGATCCCGGCCGCCCTTATCGTGGTGGCTGCCGCCGTGCAATTGAGCGGCCGTTTGAGCCGTACAGGATACGTCATGTTGGCAGTCTATGTCGGGCTGACGATGGTGTTGAATTACGAGGTCGTGGGTTCAGCCAGATGGGAAGCACTGAAGAGTTATCATCATCTTGGTATCGCCATGCTGATTTTGTATGGGTTGCTTTTAAGTAGTCGTGGCGGCTGGAACGATTTGGACTCACGGCCAGAAAGAGCAGGTTCCGGCTCATCGCGTGTGATGGGCGTGACGTAATTCATTATCGTCTGCCGTACTGGCGTCTGTGTTGTGTTCCAGAAAACGAAACGACTATAATGCCGCCTCCGAGGCGCCGTACCCAAGTGGTAAGGGAGCAGTCTGCAAAACTGCGATGCAGCGGTTCGAACCCGCTCGGCGCCTCCACTTATTCCTGCATACTATCCAAATCTGAGTGAATTCCTGGAGAGGTTGGCATAACGCCTTATCTGCGTGTACTCACATCACCGATGATGACTCGCCTCACTTGCCTTCTGTTCATGGCGACACTGGTGAGTGGGCGTTCTCTAGGTGTCAGCATCGTTAACTGGGCGTTCAACTATTGCCCACCTAAAACTGAGGGGGTCCACCGGTATTATGGCTCGCCTGATGCAGACAATTTAGTAATCTTTATTCATGGGCTCTGCGGAGATGGGCAAGCGACGTGGACAAATACAAGCACCCGTTTCATATTCCCTGAGGAGCTCGCCAGGGACCTTGCCCAAGAAAATGATTCAGCTTATGTCGTTGCCTTTGATTATGCTGGACGCCTCCAAGATGGTCCCAGCATTCTCAGTATTGCAGATCACCTACAATTTGAGATCGATGAGTTACTGAAGAAGCATTCATATCGGAGGCTACGGATTGTCGCCCATAGCATGGGCGGGCTTGTAGCTCGCGAGTATATCCTGCGTCGCCACACTCGTGCTCATCCTCAACTTAGAGTAACTAACCTCGTCCTACTAGCGAGTCCAAGCAATGGGAGCGAATTGGCAGAGCTGGGACGGCTAATTCCCAAAAACAGACAGGTTGAGGAGTTACGGTCTATCGATAAGGGGAACAGCTATTTAGAATCGCTCAATAGAGATTGGAACACTGAGTTCAAAAGCGCCGGGCATCCTCGGAACATACTGCTATATGGCGGGTACGAACAGTTATCGGATTGGCTGACAGGCCCTGTTGTCACTCAAACCTCTGCCATACCCTTCACCGAAGAGACAATGGGATTCCAAGAAACACACGAAAACATAGCAAAGCCAAAGAATAAGAACAGTGAAATCTATCGGTGGGTTAAAGCCAAGCTGGGGGAATCACGGGAAAAAATGGCTTGGCGGCAGCTCGAAAGCATGGTCAAAGAAGGACTGCTGTCCTCAGCGGACATCCTGAAGCTGATGCCGCGCACTGTGGAGCTGTTGGAAGGTCTACAAACCGCCGCAAGCACCGAACTGCAAAAAAAGGCATTGGCTAACGTGAAGGCTGGGCAGTTGGAAGCGGCCTTGGCGCTGCTCGCCGAGGGTGAGCCGACAGAAACGCGTTTAATCGATGACATAGCTGGACGGCGATTCATGCAAGGGCAAATACATGAATTGCAGGTTCAGATGCCGCAGGCGGCTTCCAGTTACTCTCAGGCTGTGCAACTTGCTCCAGCGAACGCTTTATATCGTGAGCATTTCGGAAAATTTTTAGTTCGTGCCGGAGATGCGCGAGGAGCTATCGTACAATTTGAAGAAGCGGTTCGCCTTAGCCAGGCCAGTGGCAACTTGTATCTTGAAGGAAACGCGATAAATGGTCTAGGGGGTGCTCATAGAAGCCTAGGAGAGTTTGCCAAGGCCATCAATTATATAGAACGAGCCCTAACAATACATCGCAGGGTTGGCGATGTGGTCAATGAGGCTATTGATCTAGAGAGTCTGGGCGTTGTCTACCAAAACATGGGGCAGTATGTTACGGCGGTCGGATATCTTGAACAAGCACTGGTTCTTAATCGGAGGATCGGGAATACCCTAGCCGAAATCACCGTTCTCATGAACCTGGGTATTGTTTATAAAGATCAGGGGCAATACGCCAAAGCCATTGAGTCATTTGACCAAGGCCTCGGTTTCTATCGAAAGCATGGTGACTTGAGAAACGAAGCGATCATACTAGGAAGTCTCGGGGTTACATATGAGTTACTGGGGCAGGATGCCAAGGCCGCTGAATATTCTGAAGAAGCACTTACAATTTTTCGCAGGATTGAAGATGCGCGAGGCGAGAGCAACGCTCTGGGAAATGTTGGCGCGGCTTACGTTAATCTTGAGCAATACGAGAAAGGCATCGAGAGTCTGGAGCGGAGTCTAGCTATCGCTCGTAGTATTGGGGATCTTCGAGAGGAGAGCAATGCTCTCGGAAAATTAGGCAATGCCCACAACAAAATGAGGGAGTATGCCAAGGCCATTGACTATTTTAAAGAATCCATCGTGCTTAGTCAGAAGATCGGCGACTTGAAAACTGAGTGCACCGGTCATGGGAACCTGGGCGGCGCATACGCCGGCCTTGGGCATGTTGACAAGGCTATCGAACATTATGAACTAGCGCTGGCGATTAGTCGAAAAATAGGTGACTTGAGGGGCGAGGCCAGCGCCCTTGCAAATTTGGGCCTCGTCTACAAAGAGCAGGGTCAGAATGTGAAGGCTCTTGAATTTCTAGAAAATTCTAGATCGATGTTTGAAGACCGACTAGGAATCAAATTTCCATTAAAAGATGTATTGGATCAATTTGATTCCGGTGTCGCCAGATAGCGCGCTTGCCATCACATAGATCATCGCTAATCGTTTAGTTCTCGGACGCTGTAAAACTACGATGCAGGCGCCGGGTCAGGACGTGCAGTGACGATATCCTCTGAGCGCAAGCTGACTGCGCATGGAATGCTGGAAATTGACGGGCCTCGAGTGAGATGTTACAATCCCGAACATTCTTGTGCCTCCGAGTTCAGCTACGCGTGTAGCTGTTCATATATATAAGGTCAATTACAACACCATCAGATAGTTAAGGAGAACGGAATGGCTGTTCCGATTTCCCAGATGTATACAGTGGCGACGTATGTGCTCTCCCAGAAGTTGCGGGGAGTGAAGCGGTATCCGCTGGTGCTCATGCTCGAACCGCTCTTCCGCTGCAACCTGGCCTGCGCCGGCTGCGGAAAGATTCAGTATCCCGACCATATCCTCGACAAGCGGTTGACGCCTGAACAGTGCTGGGCGGCGGCGGAAGAATGCGGAGCACCCATGGTGAGCATTCCGGGAGGAGAACCGCTCATCCATCCTGAAATCGCCAAAATCGTCCAGGGCTTGGTGGATCGGAAAAAATACATTTATCTCTGCACGAACGCCATTCTTTTGGAGCGAAAACTGGATGAGTTCAAACCTTCCAAGTACCTGACGTTTAGCGTCCACATGGATGGCCTCAAGGACGAACACGATTTGGCGGTCTGTCGCGATGGGGTCTATGATGTGGCCGTGAAGGCCATCAAGGCAGCGGTCAAGCGCGGCCATCGGGTCACGACCAATACGACTTTGTTCGACGACGCACATCCTGAACGGATCAGAAAGTTTTTCGACGAAATGATGGGCCTCGGTGTCGAGGGGATGACGATCTCACCCGGGTACAGTTATCAGAAGGCTCCGGATCAACAACATTTCTTGAAGCGGGCACGGACTCAAGAGCTCTTCTCCAAGATTCTTGCTCGCCCCAAGCCGGGTTGGCAGTTCAATCAATCTCCACTGTTTTTGGATTTCCTCATGGGCCGGCGTCAATACCAGTGTACGCCCTGGGGGAATCCCACTTATAACGTCTTCGGATGGCAGAAGCCCTGCTATTTGCTTCAGGAGGGGTATGCCAGAACGTTCCGTGAGCTGATGGAGTTGACGGAATGGGAGAGATACGGAACCGGTCGCAATGAGAAATGTGCCGATTGCATGGTTCATTGCGGGTATGAGGCATCGGCCGTTGAGGACACATTTAGCACCGTTTCCGGGTTTGCACGGACAGCCAAGTTGACCCTCTTGCCTACTTCACGGTGATTCCCACGTGAAGCGGTCTTTGTCGCCCCACTCGTAGGGCGGTCATTCAGTTTACGAAATACGCACCCGAATGATGATGCTCGAATGACCGATATCAAGAATCACATAGCGGATGCCACTGCTTCTCTGGAGGGGCGTGTGTTCAAACCCGCCGCTTCGGCGGAAACTATCGAAGCCGTCGAGCTCGCTTTCGACTATCGTGGCGATGTGACACTGACGTTGAGCTCCGGTGAATCGATCACCGGCTACATTTACAACCGCCACGTCACCGCGACCGACGCTTTTGTTGAACTGTTTCCCGCCGACCGACCGGATCCTCGACGCATTCCGTACTCCGACATCACCACGATTGCGTTCACAGGGGAAGACACGGCGAACGGAAAATCATGGGAAGCCTGGGTGTCCAAGAAAGAGTCCGAGCGTCGGGCTGAAGCTGCAAAAGTGGAAGCAGACGCACGTACGCGAGGATATCTCTAAAGCCGTTCTCGAGCGCAGAGTTTTCAATCCTAACGAACTTGTTGCACCTCTCGCGAGTGACCCCAAAACGGCCCGCCTTTTCGTTGACAAAGATGGAGTGCTGTGCTAGAAACGCCTGCCCAATTGTAGCGTGCTCGTGGTACCGCGGTGTGCATTTCTCCGAAGGAGCGACCGACGAGTCAGCAAACAAGTTCGATGCTTGGCAGGAGAAGGCTAGCAGGTCTGAGCGTATTCGTTTACTGTCTCGCACTGGGTGCTCTATTCCCTACCGTGGCTTCTGCGACGCATGAAGCGGACCACCGCTTTATGGTGGAAGGGTATGTTTGTGATCAAGACGGAAAGGGACTTTCAAATATTGATGTGCTTGTCAAGGATACCAAGATCTCATATGGCCAGGTCGTGAAGACTGATGGCGATGGCTATTACAAGGCCATGTTCCATCTCCATAATGATAACTTTGGCGATCCCCTTCTCATAGAAGCAAGGGCGGAGCAGAAAAATCTTAAAGTTGAATTCGACCCCAAAGATCTAGAGGCTGAACGAAAGGTCAGGGTTGATTTTGGAAGTGGTTGCGCTGCAAGTAGTCCTCCCGCCTGGGTATTATGGGGAGGTGGCGCGGTGGTCGTAGCGGCTGGTACTATTTTCGGTGTGAAGCTCGTCCGTTCTCAACGGAGGAGGGAACGGGCAAAAACACCATCGTACCGAAAGAGAAAAACATAATCACCGATAACGGTCCTTGAGGAGGGGCTGCGGAGTACCTCGCTGGATCGGTCGATGGGTGGGCGAGGGTTGGAGTGCAGAACAGCTGGGGCGCGAGTAGAGGGAACGCTTTTGCAGGAGGTATGAACGCCTCGGCAGAAGCGTTTTTATTTGTCCCGGCTATGGCTTCACGCCGAGCATGAAAAAGGGAAATCACGCGCGAGGGTCGCGTGAATGCTCGCAATGATTAGAAGAAATGGTTAGAAGAACGAGTTCCACGCCAATGGTCCTGGGTCTTACCCTCTGGGTAGTATCTGGTTGCGGTGAGCAGGGTCCCGGAGATGGCCCGATCGTTCCTCCGCCTCCCGCACCGGCGGAATATGCCGACAAGCACATGCCGACCGATTGGTGGGGAGATGTCCAGAAGTTTGAAGAAGGGCGAAAGTTGTACGTGGGTGAGACAAATCCCGATGTCAATTGTGCCAGTTGTCATGGAAAAGATGGAAAACCTGTGAAGGCGGGTGCAACGGACTTTCGAAACCCTGAGCGCATGAAGCTGTATTCGGATGCCGTATGGTTTTGGCGTATATCCGAAGGGGTGCCGAATACCAAGATGCGAGGCTGGAAGAGCAAGCTCTCCGACGAAGACCGGTGGAAGCTCGTGCTCTATGAGCGGAATTTTTCATTGGCGGGCAAGGTCTGGAGTCAAGAAGAGAAGCAGTGGATCGATGCTCGTGTGAAGTAGCCGATAGGGTTCCTCGGCTGGCCTGTGCAGAATTTGTCATCTGTCTTCGGGATCTACGATATGCGGCAGTCGAGAGGTTTTCCTTCGGTTTGGAGAATCGAGACCGCTTGTCAGACTCAGGTTGTTTTCGTGAAGCAGTCAGGGATCCCCTTATCGGTACGCAATAGAGGAACATGCGATACTGCGCTGATTTATTAAAGTGAGGGAGCATCGAGACATCGTGAAAAAACTGTCGCACAGTCTCTTAACGCTCGGTACGCTTCTCGCGCTTTGTGTGCTTGGTTCAACCAGCATCCATGCTCAGGAGCTTGGGGCGTCTTCAGTGGAGTTTCCGTACACAGGCAATCGGACGGCAGTATGGATCGTCGCGCAGCTGCATATCTTGTTTGCCGCGTTTATCCTCGGGGCACCGATCTTCGTCGTCATTTCAGAATGGTTGGGTTACCGCAAACAGGACCCGCGGTATGATCGCCTCGCCAAAGAAATTACCAAGGTCACGGTCATTCTCTTCAGTATGACGGCGGTAACCGGCGGTTTGTTTATTTTCGTCCTTCTTGCCGCCTACCCGCAGTTCACGACCTCGTTCATCAACCAGTTTTATATGGTGTTCGCGGTCTTGTATCCGGCGCTGTTTATCGCTGAAACGATTCTCATGTATGCCTATCTCTACACCTGGGATGTCTGGAAAGGTGAAAAGAAAGGGCGTCATATCGCACTGGGCGTGGTCTTGAATCTTGTCTGTTTGCTGATCTTGTTCGTAATCAACGGCCCAACGTCGTTCATGAACACGCCGCCCAAAGCGGAAGGGGTGTCGCCGCAGGATTTTCTCGCAGCCGCCACCTTGTGGGATAAGATCGCGAACCAAAGTTGGTTCCCCCTGAGTCTTCACCGGATCGACGGCAATGTGGCGTTCGGCGGGTTCATCGCCGGGATGATCGCCGCCTACATGTATATGGGAGCGAAGACGCAGGAGGAGAAAGCTTATTACGATTGGATGGGATTCGCCGCCATCTGGATCGCAGTCGGTGGGTCGTTGTTGCAGCCGTTTACGGGTCTGCTATTGGCGTATGAGATGTGCGATTACGACTTTTCGTTCTGTCCGTACATGATGGCGGATCAGCTCTCCATGTTTTTCGAAATGCAAGGAGTGATGATCGGACTCTTGTTCTTGGGCATCAACTATTATAGTTGGCTCAGCGTTAAGCGCATTGAAGGAGCCGAAAATGTGCGGATGACGATCCTGGCTCCCATCGTCTTGGTGGTGTTGCTCCCCGCTACGATGTGGGTGATGAATAGTTACTGGATTCCAGATCCGATGTCCTTGGCCTTTCTGCTGCCGCTCGCATTGTCGCCATTCCTGTTGGGCCGGTTCGTCCCCATGACGGTTTCCGCGAAGACAGTCATCAAGATCGGCTTTATCGTCATGCTCGTGAGCGATGCTGTTTGGCTTACCCCTGCCGGATTTGTGGCTACCGGGACCGATATGCCGGATGAGCTGAAACTCCCGGAAGGATGGGATTATCTGTCGTCAATGCCGGCGAAACTTTCGGCGATATTGACGCTGGTGTTTGTGACGGTCGTCAATTACGTCCTCTATAACAGAACCATCAAGCAGGGCACGATTCTCTGGGGCAAGATCGATTTCGCCTCTCAGTTTGTGCTGATTTTCTTGGCGTTTACCTCGACGTGGATCATGGGCTTGATGGGGGCCGTACGGTCGCTGCTGAAGAAGTATTTTCATACGTATAGTTTGGTGTCGGACCTCAGCGCGGAGTCATTTACTCCGACGCTTTCGTATTCGGCCGGATGGATTACGGCCATCACCGTATTCTTTATTGCCATCGTCAGCTTAGCTGCGCTGGTCGCTCTTCGGCCTTCCGTTTCGAAGGCGCGGGAACCCGAGGGGAGTCCTGTCCCCGTCGCAGCGAAGTAATCACCGTATGGGGCCTTACTGAGGTAGCGAGAATTCGCATGGGGAACATATTCAAAAAGCTGGGTATAGGATCGGCGGTCGGCGCGGTGTTGGTCGGCATCGCGCGCTCACAAGATGTACCTGTCGATTTTCAACTGCTGTTCTTTGTTGTCTCGCTGATCGGGGCGATCGTCTTCATGCTGCTTGACGCGCAGCCGATCGGAACCATGAGCGGAGGGAAGTCCGTTTTCGCCGTCATGGCCTTCTGGATCCTTTTGGTGACGGTCTGTGTGGCCGGAGCGTCTCTGCTGCCACAGTTTGACCCTGAAGATGAAAAGGTAAAGATCGGGAAACTTCTCGATAAAGAACGAAAACAGTCGAGCCAGGGCAAAGCGGAAGAACTGATAGCCCGGGCGAAGGCTCTGGATGAACAGGTCAAAGCGCTTGAAGACCGGCTCAAGGGTATTGGCGGAGGTCAGGCGGCGACGGCGACCTCGGCGCCTCCGGCTCGAGACAAACCTTCCGCAGCCTCCGATGGAGGGAGTGGGGCTTCAAGCGATGTGATGAAGGTCGGGGAGGAACAGTGGCAACTGCAGGAATGTTACAACTGCCACAAGTTGCGCGGTGAGGGCGGAAAGAAGCGTGGCCCGGAGTTGGACAACATCGGTTCGTTGTTGACGGTGGAAGAGATCCAGCAGAAAATTGCCGACCCCAAGAGCTTCATGGCCGAGGGATATGAGAAGGAATGGCAGAAGGGCATCATGCCGGACAAATTTAAGGACCTCATGGATCCCAAGGAGATGTCGGCGCTCGCCACTTGGTTGGGATCCTTCAAGAATGCCTCCGTCAACACCCCGAAGCCGATCAAGAAGAAGTAATGCTGCAACCAAAGCTGAAATCCAAGGTCCGGTGCACCGACCTCGACATTGGTGAAGTCACCAAGGTCGTGCTCGATCCCCTCTCCCATGAAATCAGCCACATCGTCGTTTCTATGAACGGAAGGGGCGAGCGCCAGGTTGCCATCGGTCATGTGCAGGCTGTCACTGACGATCTTGTGCAGTTGCGCGCGCCGTCGGCGGATATTCTGGCGTTGCCTCCCTTCAGGCGGGACGACTATGTCACCACTCATGAAGTGGAGATCTCGCATCTTGAAGACAACATCCATGTGATGCCGGGCGAGGTATTGGTCCCATTGCCCGACCTCGAGAAGAGTGTCAAGCGCCGCACCTTCTTCATGAATTTTACGCACGTCATCGGATTTTTGATCGGACTTCCGATCGCGTATCCCATTCTGCGGTTTCTCATGAAGCCGATGTACGCGGATTTCGACAACCAGTGGCTGAAAGTGGGAAACGTGAGCAAGATCAAGCAAGAAGATGTCGGCGTGCAATTCAAGTACAAGAAAAAAGTAAAAGAAGCCTTCATGCCCGAATCCGAAATAGAGAAGAACGTCTGGGTTCTTCGGGCGACTCCGGAGCTACTCGAAAAAGTCTACAAAGACAAGGACATGGAGTTCCGCGATGCCAGGGGGAAAGCGATCTGGACCAACAAGAAAGAAATCCCCTATGTTGCGTTTTCCGGTAAGTGCCCACACTTGGGATGCGGTTTCAAGTGGCGGCAGCATAAGACCTTGGGGCAAGTCTTCCTCTGTCCGTGCCATTTGAGCATCTACGATGCATCCGGAAAAGTACTGGACGGTCCCGCACCGCGAGGTTTGGACGCATTACCTGTCCGCGTGGCCGCGAACGGCGAAGTTGAGATCATCGATATGGAATTCAAGGCTGGTACGAAGTCACAAGTTCGGATCGTGTGAGAGCCGGCGGCATGACTATCAAGCAATCTTCTCCTGCAACAGTTCCCGATCATCAGCCCAGCACGATCGAAAAGCTCGTGGCCTTCCTGGATGAACGTGTCGGCCTCAAGGAAATGCAGGCCAAGATGCTGAACGAGCCGATCCCCGGCGGCTCTCGATGGGCCTATGTGTTCGGGTCCGTGTTGTTGTTCATCTTCGCCATGCAGGCTCTGACGGGCATGTTGCTCATGTTCTATTATGTGCCGACCGCAGACCACGCGTATGACAGTACGCAATATATCATTCACGAGGTCGATTATGGGTGGTTCCTGCTGAGTTATCATTTCTGGGGATCCAGCGCCATGGTCGTCTGTGTCGTCGCGCATATGTCTCAAGTGTTTCTCTGGGGCGCCTATAAGAAGCCGCGAGAGTTGCTGTGGCTTGTGGGCCTGGCACTGTTCGGCATTGTGATCACCTTTGGCTTTACAGGCTATCTGCTGCCTTGGGACCAGCGTGCGTTCTGGGCGACGATCGTGGGTGTTGAGATCTTGGATAAGACGCCCGTCATCGGTGATTTCATGGCTCGGTTTCTGAAAGGCGGACCGACTCCCGGTCAGATGACCTTGAGCCGATTTTTCGTCCTCCATGTGATGATTCTCCCGGCCGCACTTATGGCTCTCGCCGGATTGCATCTCTTCCTGTTTCGGGTCGCTGCCCCCGCGGGACCGTTCAGGGGGACCGTCGAGGAAATCAAGGCGAAGACAGATTATTTCTTTCCCCGTCAAATTTGGAAAGACATCGTCGGGATGGCTTTTGTCTTTGTCGGTATTTGTGCCTTGGCCCTCTGGGAGCCGGTCGTCTTGTTGGATCAGGCGACGCCAGACCCGGGGGAGTACCATCCCGAACCGGAATGGTATTTCCTGTTCTACTTCCAATTGCTGAGGTTGAAACTCTTTGCGGGCCAATTTGGTCAGTTTTTGGGAGCGGTGGCATTGCCGGTCCTGTTCATGGTGCTGCTCGTCGCGCTTCCGTTTTTCGACAAAGATCCGGAGCGGAATATTTTCAAACGACCGATCGCCCTGATCAGTTGGATCGCCATCATGGTGGTCATCGCCTTGTTTACAGTCGCGGCGGTCATTAACCGTGAATTCCTGGATTAGTTGATCCTTCTCGTTTGTTATGGCTGAAGAACGCGAATCAATGTCTCCGACGAAGATAGGATTTGGCATCCTCTGGCCAGCCTGCTGGACGGGTATTCCCATCAAGGCCGTGTTCGCTGTGCTTGCCATGACGATGGGATTGGTGCACTTCGAAGGACGATTTGGACTGGCTTTTTTGTTGCTGTTTGCGAGTCCGGTCACCGTCTTTGCCGCCCCCATCATCATGGCGATCTTTGAAACACACTTTGGTGAAGGGATCGGTCTCCCGCTTATTTTTGGCGCATCGATCCCCGTCGATATCTGGGCGTTGGGCGTGGTCGGTCAAACGTTTTTCCTGGAGCGTCTGCGGAAAGAACCGCCTCATGACGGGTTGGGTTTTGCGATTTGGTGGCGGGCCGCGCTCATCGGGACCTTCTTTCTCCCGCTTCTCTGGTGGATCGTCAGCCGTGTGACGGAGATCGCCATCAGCGCCTCTCACTCCATGGCTCAAATGGAAAGCATGAGGCATATCTTCGACACCGGTCTTCCAGTCGCAGAACGCATCGGTCTTGAACTGACGATCTGGGGATCCATCTCCTCGGCGGTTCTGATCATCTTGGCGGTGATCGGGGTGTCCATTCTCGGGCAAATCATTCGCCGTATGGCGGAAAACGCCCGTCCCGCACCTGAAAATTATCAAGGACTCGTCACCCGCTGGGACCTCATGAGGGTCCCGACCGATCAAGGATTGCTGTTGGCGTCGGTCGCGGGCGCCGGTGTAGTGCTGGCATTGGTGTTTTGGACCATACTCCCGGTGACGACGCCGCATCCGCATGAGTGCTGTAAGAAACCCGAAGTGCAGGCGGAACCGCCGTTCAAGCCGTCCGAGTCATTGAACAAGAATGCGCAGCGACTTGCGTCGCTTGCGGCACAAGTCGAGGCAATGGAACGACTGAAGACGGACCCAAAAAGTCAGAAAGATAAGGCGAAGGAGAAAGCCGAAGGCGGAACCGCCAAGGACTCCTCTGCCAAGACGAAACCGTAACTTGCGAGGTGATGAGGTGAGTGCCATACAACAGGGGGTCGGAACGATTCAACGGGCTCTCCGGGCCGTCGGAAGTCACGGCGGATGGCTCGCAGGTCTCTTGTTGACAGCTGGTTGGCTTGCGCTCCCTTCGATCGGTTTCGCGGCGGAGGGAGCCTCGGCCGGTCCAACCGAGTATCGCGATATTCCTTATATCGGCAGTCGCAACCTTATCTGGTTTGTCGCGCAGCTGCATTTGCTCCTGGCCGGGTTTGTCTTAGGCGTGCCGATCTTTGCGTGGCTGTGCGAAGTCATCGCTTGGAGGGGAGGCGAACAGCGATACGACAAGCTCGCGAAGGAGTTTACCAAACTCCTCACTTCGGCCTATGCAACGACCGCCTTGTTCGGCGGCATTCTCCTGTTTCTGTTGGTGGCGTTCTACCCCAAGCTGATGAATTATCTGACGGATGTTTTCTTCCCGTCATTTTTACTGTACTGCCTGCTCTTCCTGTTAGAAACCGCCACGCTCTATCTGTATTGGTATGGGTGGGATGCGATGCAGTATGGCAATAAGAAAACGTTGCATATATTTCTGGGGTTCCTGCTAAATTTCTTCGCCGTGTTCATCATGATCGTGCCCAATGCCTGGGCCACGTTCCAGGCCAGCCCGGTCGTGATTTCCGAAGGCACGGCCATCGAACGAGCCTGGGCCGCAACGTGGAATCCAACCTGGTGGCCCATCAACATCCATCGGTTCATCGCCAACGTCGTGCTCGGTGGGTACATCTGCGGAGCGTACGCCGGAGTCCGATACCTGTCGGTCAAGAGTACCGAGGATCGGGAACATTACGATTGGATGGGCTATGTCGGCAATTTCATCGGGGTGTTCGGTCTCTTGGCTCTGCCGTTCGCCGGCTATTGGCTCATGAGGGAAATTTACCAATACAACCAGCAGATGGGGATTACGCTGATGGGAGGATTCCTGTCCTGGCTCTTCATCATCCAAGCCATGCTGATCGGGGTCCTGTTCATGGGTTCGAACTATTACTTCTGGCTGGGCATCACCTATCGCATTCCTGGATCAATGGCAAAATATCGGCGACCGATGCTGTGGATGCTGATTAGTCTGCTGTTTTGTCTCGCGGTGTGGATGACACCGCATTCGCTCGTCGCCAGCATCGAAGAAGCCCAGAAAATGGGAGGCGCCCACCATCCCTTGCTCGGCGTCCTGGGGGTCATGTCCGCCAAAATGACCGTGTCGAACCTCATGATTCTCATTACCTTCATGAGCTTCGTCATGTATTGGCGAGCGGGAAAACAGGACACGGCAGGGTGGGCGAAGTTCGGGAAGGCGGTCATGGGCGCCATCTTGGTCCTGGCCAGCATCGCCGTCATCGTGCTGGGGGTGTGGGGGTACTTCGTACCGGCAATCGTCCGCATCAATTACTTCTCCACGTCCCAGGTGCTGATCGTTATTTTCGTCATCCTGACGATCACCCCGCTGACGGCACTCTTGCTCAAGAGCGCCAGAACGACGACAGAAATGGTTTGGGGCAGTATGCCACCCCGCGCCGGGTATGCGCTGGTTCTGAATGCCGTCATGGTCATTCTTCTCATGACATTGATGGGCTACGCGCGATCCTCATCCCGTGTTCATTGGCACGTGTATGGGGTCATGCGGGATTCGTCGCCCTATGCCTATTCTCCCGCGCTCGGCAGTGCGTCGCTGATCATGGCCTTTTGTACGTTTTTCTTCTGCATCCTCGTGGCCTTTATCTTCTGGGTGGCCACCATGGGCGATAAGTACAAAGCCGCTGCCGGCTCGGGAAAAGCGGAACTGCCGCACGGCCTTCCGGCGATGGCTGGAGGGGCTCCGGAGGAGCAACAAAGGACATGAAGAAAGTTTGGAGTCGGGAGTGTTGAGTTGGACACCCAAAAACTGACGCGGCACTTCCGCACCAAGAAATTAGAGGACGTATGAGTGAAGTCGCACAACTACAATTGATCGCGCTGTCAATCGTCGGGATGGGGATTCTGATCCTGCTCTTTATCAAGGCCACGTTTGTCCGGGTCACAGGGTTCGTATTCATCGTACTGGGGCTGTTCTCGTTGATGTCGCTCGCCGTGCCGCAGATGGCTTCTCTGCCTCCGGCAGAGGAAAAGATCGACCTGGCGAGCATCAAGACCCCGACCGACATCGCGGCGATCGGACAGACGGTATTTTTCAGTAAAGGCCAGTGCGCACTCTGCCATTCCATCGGTCCCAGCGAATCCGCTCGCTGTCCCGATTTGAAGGGCATCGGCGCAAAATTGAGCAAAGATTTCCTCTATGAAAGCCTGACGGATCCCCAGGCCTTCATTTATCAGGATTTCCGGCATGGGGGGGCACCCAAGGAATATCCAGCGACGATGCCCGCGATCAATAAGGATCCGATCGGGCTTTCGAAGAATGAAATTATGGCCGTCATCGCATTTCTGCAACAAATGAGCGGTGAGCCGATCTCCGTCAGCTTGAAGGACCTTGAAATACCGGGCCAGGCGCCGTCGGCTCCGGTGAAAGCAGCGGAATCAGCACTCGTCGCCGACGCACAGGCGAATTAGGGAGGGACGTATGGGCGCGTTAGGGAAGCCAATCATACTCATGGTAGCGATGTATCTGTTCTTGAAATTTGTGCTGCCCTACATACCCGGTTCGGCGCCTCTTCCCTCCAGCTTGATTTTTCTCTATCTCATTTTGACGGCGTCGGGCATCGTGATCTTCGAGACCTTGAGTGGGGAATCGAAAGACGCCTTCTGGGGACCGATCCAACGGTTTCTGACCGGCGAAAACATCGGAGGTTTGCAAGGGCTTCGCTACGGGGTGCTCGTTCTCTTCCCTCTATTGGTCGGGTGGCAGACATACGGCAGTACCGCCACGAGCGATCTTCCCCCGACGGAAAGCCGGACAATCCACCCGGCACCGCCGGGAGAATACACCGGCCTTTCGAACCCTGTGCCCAAAACTCCGGAAAATATCATGCAAGGGAAAGGGTTCTATGCGGCCTTTTGCTCGCCCTGCCATGGCGGGAACTTCGACGGCAAGGGACCCGCGGCGCGTGGTTTTATTCCGGCGCCGGCCAATTTTGCCGATCCGACGACCATCGCCATGTTGCAAGAAAGTTATCTGTTCTGGCGCATCAAGAAAGGCGGGGTCGGTCTCCCAATCGAAGGGGCGCCATGGAAGTCCGCGATGCCGCGTTGGGAGGTGGAATTACCGGACGAATGGATTTGGAAAATCATCATGGGTGAATACGACGGGGCCCATCAGTCACCACGGACATGGGAGTAAGAGAGTGAACAGCCTGTACGGATCGAGTCGTGTAGAGAGAACGAGGCCAGCATGAAACCGGCGATTCAGACGATGAAGCGGATTCTGCGGGGTGGGATGGCCCTGACGGCGGCCATGGTCATCAGCGGGACATCGCTGAGCTTGGCTCAGGAAAGCGTGGCGGTTCGGGCCGCGTTGGTGACAGGTGGATTGCCCCTGGACGATCCGGGTGCCGCGGCCTGGAGTACTGCCGCCGCTGCAACGTTTCCGATGTCGCCTCAAGTGCATTGGCCGAATCGTATCCAGGAAGTGACGGTCAAAGATGTCATCGTCCGCGCGTTGCACGACGGCAAGCAAGTCGCGTTTCTTGTGGAGTATGCCGATCCCACTCAGGATCCGGACGATGGGGCGGCACTTGAATTCATGGTCGGGGACAAGAAGGCGCATTTTGCCCATGGACAGCCGATGCTGCAGGTGGAAGGCGGGCCGGTGAATATTTGGTTCTGGAAGAACAAGACCGGCAAGGCGGTTGATATGAGCGCGAAAGGCTTCGGCACCTTGAAGCCGCAAGCGCATCAAGATGTGAACGCAAAGGGGGCTTATTCGAACGGGACATGGAAAGTGGTCTTTTCCAGGAGCCTCTCGACCGACCACCCCGAAGAAGACGTTCAAATTACGCCTGGGCAATTCATCAGTATCGCGTTTGCGGTATGGGACGGTCGGAAAGATGGGGCGGGAGACTTGGTGGAAAAGGGATCCCAAAAAGCCGTGTCCTCGTGGTGGTATTTCCGAGCCGATGCTCCACCGGACTATTCCAGCTATATGTATGCGGCGATCGCTGCTGCATTGGCCCTTGGCTTTCAATTCGTCCTGATCAGAAAACTCAAGAAAGGGCAGTGAGCATGAAGGCGGCAAGGCTGGGTGTCGTTGCATTCACGGTCGGAGTCATCGGAGGTGCGGCGTTGATCGCCGGTGGCTGTGCCAACGAGCAGGAGAAGCGCGGCCACGATCTTTACGTGCACTACTGCAGTGATTGTCACGGGGAGAGCGGCAAACAGAACGAAGGGTTCAATTGGTCGTTCATGCCTGACCCGAAGCCGAAGGACTTGTCCAACAAGTCCGAGATGGGCACGTTCAAGGACGAAGAACTCTTCAGTACCATCTCGCGGGACATGCTGGACACCAGCGAAGAAGGCGGAGATCCTATCGGAGATGACGACTTTGCCGTTCCCACGATGCCGACGTTCAAATATACGCTCTCCGAGGATGAAATCTGGGCCATCGTGGGGCATGTCCGCACGCTGCACGGGATGAAGATGCAGTTCAATGTCGCAGCGCGGAAAACGTCCTTGGAAGAAGGGCTCAAGGCCGCCCAGACGAGGTTCGAACAGGCCAAACAGGCCTATGAAGAGGCGGAGAAGAAGGCGAACGAAGAGGCCGAGCGGAAGAGCGAGCAATTGAAGAAAGATGTCGAAGTGGATGAATCCGCCTATGCGGCCGAGCAAGCGGCGATGATTCAGGCCAAGAAAGAGTTGGATGCGGCCCAGGTGGCACTGAACAATTTTTCCTCCAGACCGGGAAGAGGCGTCAGCATTTCACGGCCGGACCTCACGGTCAAGCCGGCGGAAGCCGCCAAACTGGTTGAGCGTGGGAAACGTCTCTATGAAAACAAATACGGCTGCAACGGTTGCCACAATGTCGACGGTGAAGGGGGCAAGATCGGTCCCGCGCTGGATCGGGCCGGATTTCGGCTGAACGCGACGTGGGTATATCGTTGGCTCAAGAATCCACAGGCGATGGACGCGCACACGCGAATGCCGGCCTTGGGATTGAATGATGCGGACGCCAAAGCCGTGACGATGTATGTGGCCACATTGCGGGCGCCGAAGGCGGAGCCCGTGGCAGAGAAGCCGGTCGAAAAGCCTTAACCCGACAGCCCGGCGAGCAATCCAACCAGGATGGCGACGCCGACCCAGACGTGTGCGCGAAACATGGCGAACGCGTGAAGCGGTGTGATCGGCCTTTGTAGTCGTCCTACCTGGGTTCCCAAAAACAGTCCCACACTCAGCAACGTGAGGTAATAGGGCCAGCGTAGTTCGCTCAGCCATCCCGCTGCGGCCAACAAGACGAGCATGGTACTTAACGCGAGCCCCACGCCTCGGTGGAGAGATGGCCCAAAGTAGAGCGCGGAGGATTTGACCCCGATACGCCGATCGTCTTCTTGGTCCTGGATCGCGTAGATTGTGTCATAGGCAACTGCCCAGGCGGCCGTTGCGCCAAATAGGAGCCAGGCAGGAGCGTCCACCTGTTCCCGCACGGCGGCCCAGGCCATGATCGTTCCCCAGCCGAAGGCGACCCCCAGCATGGCTTGGGGGATGTGGATCCACCGCTTGGAAAACGGATAGAGGGCCGCCAAGAACACCGCGATGGGCGAAAGCCAGGCGACGAGGGGAGGGAGCGCAAGCAACAGGCTTGCGGCAATCAGCAACAACAGACTGAGCAGACCGAAGGCATGTCGGCGGGAGAGTGTACCGGCTGCCAGGGGGCGGGTCTTGGTCCGGCTCACCTGCCGGTCGAACGATTGATCCGCGAGGTCGTTCATGATCACGCCCGCACTCCGCATCACAAACGACCCACCGATGAAAATCGCGAGCAGGTGAAGTGGTGGAAATCCACGGGCAGCAAGGACCAGCGCCCACATCGTCGGAAGCACTAGCAGATACGTCCCGGTTTGATTCGGCAGCCGGATCAGATGCGCGAATGCCGACCAGGGAATTCCTGACGGCGCTGAGGGAGGAGAGATCACCGGCGCGGACATGGAGCGACCTTAGCCTCAGGGAGAACGGACTGTCAATGTGTCTTCCCCGGTTGTGACGCCGATGCGAATCCGATATAACCACAACGTGAGCGAGCTGCAATCTATACGGATCGCCCCTTTCCAGCCATGCCGCCACCTTGTCGCGTTCTGCGTGGTGCTGGCATTCGCCCTGTCGGGTATCGGCTGCTCCCTGTTGCAGCGGGGGAAAGAGCCGATCGCTTCCTCACCGATACCACTGACGCCTGTGATCTGGTTCTCACCCAGCGTGACCACGGCGGAGGTGTCATACCATGATGGGTGCGGGGAGATGCGGTCGCTTGGGCTCGCCGACGTGCTGGTCACCTCCGTCCCAGACAAGTTGGCGGGAGTTTTCACCGGTGTCACGGCTCAGGATCAGTCTGAGGAGTCCATCGCGTCCGACGGCGTGATTGAGGTCGGGGTAGGAATGAGGCGGCTTGAGTTGGCCATCCCGACGCAGGCGCCGGGCACCTATCCGGCGGTCGCGGTCGTGGGCGTTGAAATGGCGTTTTTGGCTCGCGACGGCGCCATGCTCTTCAATAAGAAGTTCGAAGGTACCGGGCGCGGTACGGTGATGGTCAAAGAACAGTCATGCCGGGTGGAGGGCCTGGACACGATTGTGCAGGACGCCGTCGGATCGGCCACTCAGGGGTTGGCCCAACAGATCGCACA
The DNA here is from genome assembly GCA_002083365.1 of Nitrospira sp. SG-bin1. NCBI lineage: Bacteria > Pseudomonadati > Nitrospirota > Nitrospiria > Nitrospirales > Nitrospiraceae > Nitrospira > Nitrospira sp. SG-bin1. The sequence continues at coordinate 103,585 of LVWS01000038.1, forward strand.
GTCGACACAAATTCGAGAATATGCCGCCCACAGAGAAACATGGGTTCCGATCGCGTCACGTCCACCCCACAATGTGCAGGCGGTGCCAGAGCGAGCCGTCGCTCAGCCTCCGAGCGTGCCGGACACGGCGGTGCCGCCGCAGGTCGTTCCGAGCGAGGTTGTCCAGCCGGCCCAGTTGAGTTTTCGTGCGATCATCCGAGATGAAAATCGGGATCAATTCCTTCAGCCGGACGAATCCCTGACAATCGAAATCGAAGTCAAAAATGAGGGATTGGGAGAAGCAAGAGACGTAAGGGTTGCGGCTGAAGGGAAGGCCGAATTGGTCGCCTTGTTTCCATCGGAACTCCACATCGGCATGCTCAAACCGGGAGAGATCAAGCGCACCTCGATCACACAGCGGGTAACGGGAGCTCAAGAGAACCTCCAGGGAGACGTGACCTTGAATCTGCGGACCACCAGCCCGGTGGCATCGGTTTCCCCGCCCAAGGTCTTTAGTTTTGGGGTGAAACCGAGAAGCATTGATTCCACACTGGTGTCCGATGTCGATAATCTGCCGAACACTCTGGCGGCATTTCGCCAACCGAAATCCGTCATCATCTCCATCGGCGTCGGAGCGTTTCGCGATGAGCAGGTGCCGACCGTCAAGTATGCTCGTCATGATGCTGAAGTCATGGCTGAATACTTGCGCGTCATCGGAGGAGTCCCGGGTGAGCGCATCAGAATTCTGCTCGACCGACAGGCGCTCGGGCGGGATTTGGAGGACACGTTTGCGCGTTGGCTTCCCAAGCAGGCGGATCGAGAGACCGTTGTCTATGTATTTTTTTCCGGACGAGCGGTGGTGGACGGGGGAAGCGGTGCGATCTCGCTCGTGCCGTACGATGGGACATTGTCCGAGGCGAGGCAGCGCTATCCTCTCGCACGCCTCCAGGAGGCGCTCGCACGACTTCCCATCCGGCAGGCTATTCTGATGTTCGACGTCTCGCTGGATCCATCTCCCGGCACCGGTCTCGCCGACCTTCCTACCCCGGCCTGGGAATCCTCGGTCAGCGAGGCCAGGAAAGACGTGGAAATGTGGATGGTGGGCAATCGAAGTCTGCAAGAAGCCCACGCATATGAGGAAGGCAAACACGGGCTATTCACGTACCATCTTCTCAGGGGGTTACAAGGCGTTGCCGATGTGGATCGAGATGGAACGGTCTTCGCCGGTGAACTGTGCACCTATGCCCGGAGCCAGGCGGCACGTGTCGCTCGCGAGCAGTTCGCCACCAAACAGGAGGCACTCTGTGTGCCCGCAACGGGGCGCGGAGGCATGGTGCGAATATATCCCGTGGCGAGAGGTAACAATCCAAAGCCGGCTCCGATACAGAAACAGCCGACCCTTCCTGATGACTCATCGAGAGCGGCACCCAATCCTGGGCGGATCGGGCCGTAAAGTTGGGATGAGCCTTCTTTGCTTCATTGACAGGCTCGCCGGGTGGCCGGTATCATGCCGAACAAGGGTCCTCGCCTTGTCTTCCTTTCGCCTCACCAAGGTGCCGGCGTAGCTCAGTTGGTAGAGCAGCGGTTTCGTAAACCGCAGGTCGCCCGTTCAATCCGGGTCGCCGGCTCCACGAATGTTCCCCAGTTGCAATGGAAACCGCTGCAGAAGACCCACGCGTGAGTTCAGTCAGCCCTATCTAGATTCCGTCAAGCGGGGAAGAAACCGCGCTGCTGATCATGCGAGGCACCGATGAATGGATGTGAGATACCGAATTGAGGAGGACATCATTGTTCCTTCCTGGTCCCACGATCTTCAGCTATACTTTACCTATGAAATCGTTTCAACCTAACAACGGCAAGTTTTCCACCTTAGAAACCGTGCTCCGTCTTCAAGGTCTCTTCCGTTACCGCTTGCAACCGCTTGGACTCTCTACGCTTCAGGCCAGCATGTTGCTGTATCTTGACCGGCATCCTCAGTGCGAAGTGTTTGAGATCGCTTCGGCGCTCTGTATTCCGAACCTCACAGCGGTCGAGACCGTGCAACTTATTCAGCGAAACGGATGGATAGGCAAGCCGCGGGTCAATGCGAAGAGGAAGATCGTGAAGCTACAGCTTACTGCAAGAGGCACAGCACTCGCTCAGAAGGTCAGAGAGAACATAGCGGTCACTGATAAACTCTTCGCCCTGGCCGACAGCCGCAAAGCCGCCTAAACAGTGCAGGACCTTCATTACTCATGTCCCTCTTGGCGCTGCTCGAACAGAGAGCCGCCCATACTAAAGAGCTGATGCCCGGGTGCACTTCCGACACATGTTGCCAACTTGAGACTCGCTGGGTGGTTGCGTCCGCGGGATCGGATCAGGAGGTGAACTCTTACTGAAGGAGACGACGGTGGGAGTTACTTGCCTTTCAACTAACACCGGGCGATTCCAAGTTCCACGATGACAAAGGCGAAGGTAAGTGTACTGATAACCATTCCTCGTCTTTTCTGCGTACCGGCGAAAGGTTGACGCGTCGCGCATTACGGCCCTCAATAGAGCGGAGGTTGAGGGCCCCATCGCAAGCCGGCAAGGTCCGGGTCTTCACCGTCTTGCATCGGCCGATCGCGCTTGGCGGCCTTTCGCTGCACACGGCGTTCTTCTTTGTCTCGCTGTTTTTGCATACGGGCTTTCTCACGGTCCCGCTTAGCGGCTGTAGTTTTGCCTGGTCCTCCGATGATGCTCTCCTTTCGATCGTGATGTGCCGATGTGCGGCCTACCGCGTAGCGGTACCCCGCCTGCGAATAGCCCCCGACGTCTTGGATCCGGATTTGGGACGGGCGTCCTTTTGTTGGGAGCGAGAGACGGTATCCGGACTCAACCCTTGGCTTGCGGCTGAAGTGATCTGGCGACGAATGTCCTCAATCGACGGCTCGGGGGATGACTGCGCCGGATCTCGGAGTCCCAGCATCTCCCAACGGACCTTGGTCCGAAGAATGGTCCGTTTTCGCCGGTGTATGGCTTTGGTTCCCCATGATGTATTCATCGCTCCTCCACCATTTCAAACAAAAGGTTGAACACACAAGATCGGCTACTGATGTTGTCTCTCTATTGCCGTGACTTGTCCGGAGACGCCGAGGCTTTATGCGCCGCAGTCACGAAGCGATCTTCTGGAAAGACTGCTCGAAGCCGGTCGGTGACGGACCGTCGATACAGTTCGGATTCGCGAGCGAGCAGGACCAGATGTTTGCTGTCCAGCAGAATATTGAGGTGGTGCTCCGAGACGAGCAACCGCGTGCTGTCGCCCACGTTCACCCGATACTGCGTTTTTCCATCCGGGTTACGCTCCGAGCCGGATACAATCTCGGTCAACCCGTCGATCACCCCTTCATAGGATTCGGATCGATGACGCACTCTCGTGCCGTCTGGAATGCGGACCCAACGCTCAACAGGGGTCGATTGGTTCGGTTTGGCGCTCATGGACAGATGCTCTCAATGTAGGTGTTCATCAGATTCGTCTCCTTGATTCGAGGACAGTGGCTCCTGACAGGGCACGTGTAGCCTATGCCATCTCCTATTTTTCTATCATAGCCATCAAGGGAGAGAGCGGCGTCAATGGAAGGACCTCTATCGCTGAGGCCATTGTCCGACCCGCTCACAGCAGACTGATCGATGCAATCGCGCAGGAACAGGATGGGGAGAAAAGCGCGAGGATCAGAATGACTACGCGCTTAGTCTACCACATGGCGGGGGAGGTTGCGAATCAAGGCAGAGGCCTTCTCCTAAACGGAAAGTCTGAATGAACAGCCGGAGCCGTTTGAGACGGCCCCGGCCGACATTGTAACCGTCGTAACCGTTGCGGCAGACACCGCTTCCTCATACTCCAGTTACGGCCATCGGCTACAAACGACTCATCACATGAAACCGCCCATAAAAAGTGCAAATGCTACGATCCCGATAAAAATCGCGCCATACCAATACACCCATGCTGGCTCGTGTGTTAGATCGTCCTTTATGTCCTTTAAGTGTACATCGCTCATACCGTCCACCTCCTTGCTTGAAACCTCTTTGTGCTCGAATACGGGTTGTCTGGACCGTCCCTTGTATTCATCAAAATGTTACGGTTCGGATCGGTTTCTTTGCCATCGCCTAGAAGATTGAATTAGAACTACACCGATTGGGTGAGAATATACGCGTGAAAGGACGGATCAAGCTTTGAGGTGAGTGAGAATCGCCTCGACGCGCCCGTCGACCGAGAGCTTCTGATAGATATGATGGAGATGGGTCTTGACGGTATCGACCGACACACACAGCTGGTCCGCAATTTCCTTGTTGCTCCGACCGGCCGCCGCGCACGTGAGAATTTCTCGTTCCCGATCGGTCAAGCCGGATAGTCTGGCTTTGTTGTCCTCGTATGTCTGTGGGAGCGCGCCGGGAACAGTTTTGGCGAACTGCGCGGGCATGACCGGCGACAAGATGTGTTCCCCTCTCGCAGTGGCCCTGATGATCCGCAGAAAATCTGTTTGGTCGGTGTCCTTCAGGATATAGCCGAACGCTCCAGCCCGCATCGCGGCCACGATCCGCGAGTCTTCATCGTATCGGGCCAACAACAATACTCTAGTTCTGGGCAGGTGCTGACGGACAAGTTTCGTGATCGACTCCACGTCGAGATCCGGCATATCGACGTCCAGAAGGACGATATCGGGTTTGTGTTCGAGCGCCAGGCGATAGGCTTCGTGCCCGTCCATTGCTTCGGTGACGCCGGCGATATCTCGTTCCCGTTCCAAGAGCAACCGCAGGCTTTGCCGAAACAGACGTTGAGCCTCGACGATGAGCAGTCTGACGGATCGCGATTGTTCGCGGCGATCGATTCGATGCGTTGAGCTCTTCATGTTCAGGACTCACCGGCGGCCGACGGTTTTGTCGGACGCCGGTGTCCCCGTTCGTTCTTCCGCTACGCAGCCATGCGAAACGCCCAGCGGTCTACATCTCGTCTCAGCTGGGCGAGCGCCTTTGCCTCTCTGCTCTGCGCCGCCATGGTAAGTCCACCCAAAAAGATGGTCGTCAAGAGAAGGCCGGCGGCCATCAGGTAGCCCATTGGGATGTCCGGCCATGATACTGGTTCGGTAGAACCCATGGCGATATCCTCGGAAGCCGTCACTGTTGGCATGGCGGTAGGTGCCTGCGTCGGGCGATCGACGACAACCTCATGGCGAACGGCGGCGAATATCAAACTCGCCAGCTGCTCTTGCTGTGCGGCTCGTCCTTGTTCGGCGTTCATCTGCGCATGTACGACCTGCACCAGTGCAGACCCGAGCCGCTCCTGAATGGCACCTGTCTGCAGCCAGTCATAGTGGGCTGCCTCGACGATGCGGCGTCCGAGCGTCGCTTGCCAGGTCGAGGCGAATTCGTCATGCAAGCGTTGCCCTTGGGCTTCGATCGCGCCGATCATCTTCATGTTGTACATCGTGCCATACTGATCGGCCGACACAAGGCCATTCCGGACGCCGCGCTTTGTGAAGTTGACGACCGCCCGTCCCTTGATGCCTTCCACGCGAGCCAGATGATTGATGGGGACCGTCGCAGCTTGGTTGAGGACGGCTCCGAGCAAGCCGCGTGATCCTGACTGCCAGTCGTGATACGCAAGCGTCGCATGATTCCATTCGGAGGCCGATTGCGCCACGGCGTGATTGGTGCGACGCTCTAAGAGCGCCTGATCAACGATGGCTTGGCCGAGAGCCGGCTGAAGGATGCTCATGCCATCAATGGTAGCTTGCCGTTCAAACGAGAGAACTTGTGACGGGACCATTTGATAGGTCCCATTGGCAGCGAGGAACAACAGGAGCCCTCCAAAGAGAATGGCACACATCCCGACACCCACGATGATATCAATGGTGTTGTAACGGTACGACATATCTTCCTCCTTGCCACAGGAACGACCTGGTATGTGGCGACGGCCAACATGGATATGATCTCCTGGGACTCAAAGGTCCCAGGTCGCTTCTTGAAGATAACTCAGCGAGATGATTGATAAGAGGTGAGAAAGAAGGGGGAACGCAGGTGCTATGTCCAGCCTGTTGGTTCTCTGCGCCAACAACGAACATTGCGACCACCTCCTCACAGCCGAGGCGGCATCGACAAATCAATCTACGCCTCTCGGTGCTCAACGGTCAAGCAGAGGGGCAGCGCGACAGCATACCGATCTATCCGCCTGCTTCAAATCGAGAAAAGGTTGGTGGGAACGCTGGAGGCAGGTAGCATAGGTTGTCATGAAAAATTCTTGTCTGTTCATGTGCCTCTTCTTCCCCTTCCTTATGATATGGCCCACCCATGCCACCTTCGGAGCGGAATTCGTCGCACGAGTGCTTACCGTTCATGAAGGGGATCGACTGACCATCCACCATCAAAGCAGAAGGGACATGGTATCTCTTCGCGATGTGGACTGTCCCGAACTGAAACAACCGTATGGGAAACAGGCAAAACATGCGACGGCGGCTTACATCGGCAACCGTGAAGTAGTCGTGCGAGACTTGAGGAAAGATCGGCAGGGTCGGATAAGCGCCGACATCCTCTTGTTGGATGGACGGCAGATTGCCCATGAGCTGGTCAAAGAAGGGCTCGCGTGGGTGCAGCCTGGAGCATCCGGCAATCAAACCTTGAAAGACATGGAAGAATTGGCTAGAGCGGCGGGCACAGGCCTGTGGGCAGATCCCAATCCGGTCCCGCCCTGGAAGTGGAAATCCACGAAATCTGTTCGACGCAACTAGATCCCAGTTAGCCAGTCTAAGGATTGAGGACGGCTGACCGAAACCATTTTCCGCAGAAACATTAGCATAAGAAAATTCACCCACATCTTCTGTGGATAACCTTGTGAACAAGTCTCTGAATTCAAGAAAGAATGGTGCGTATAGCGTGCGGATTCATCGATTCGCCTATTTTTTAAGCATCCGCCATAGCTGTATTGAACTACTAGTAATAGTGGCTCCGGCCGAAGTTCCCTACTTTCTTGCATATTCCTAGAAAGATCGCTTGACATCACTTGTTTGCATTGGCCAAGCGGACTTCCTATTGCCACCATTCGGATCGCTATCCACAGGCTCATAACGGTTCTGGGGATGGCGGCTCTCTTCGTCAGGAGCGACGTTTCATCTCTGTCAAGGGCCAGAGATGAAAAAAGACGGCTTCGGCGAATAATGAAAAACGATCCAGAGATCACCCTTTCGCGCTAGAGCCGAATGGCCTCCGCCGAGCGCGACCGGATCCTTTCTGGGATGAAGCGGGTCTGTAAGGGCTCCTCATGCCTGATCTCACCGTCCAAGTTATTCCGGCAGTGAGATCCTCGGATGGGACTGACCCCCATCCGAGGATTCACAGAGAAGCTTCAACTGCCGCTGACTGAGTCCAACGTGATAGTTGACTCAGACGGAACAGGAGGAACTCCGTCGGTGGGTGTGTTGCCATCCCCCAACGTTGATGAAGGATCGACTGACCAGTCCGAGGACTCGGTGGGTGCGGGAACGACAGGAAGCCTCATGTGTTCCTGACCGATCTTGCGGACTTCCAGGTGCACCCGGCGATTCATGTGCCGGCAGACGTCGCTGGTGTCGACACACAGGACACCTTCTTCGCCTAAGCTCACCGCCTTGATCCGGTGTTCGGCGATGCCGGCATTCACCAATTCCGCCTTCACCGTTTCCGCCCGCTTCATGCCGAGCTGCTTGTTATAGTTCGCCGATCCCTGCTGGTCGGTATAGCCCTGGATCAACACGCCGAAGTCCTCGTGCTGCTTCAGCATGTCGGCTTGAGCTGCCAACTGAGTCTTTCCTTCATCGGTCAGTCCCTTCCGACCGACTTCAAAGTAAATGTCGCTATGATCAATGTCCGCGGTGGAGACCACTGGAGTCGCCACCTGAGTAGGGTGGATGGTCGAGGCCTCAACCTGATTCATGACCGTGGATTTCTTGAAAAGATCCTGGACAGTAGCTTGCTCAATGGCTCCTGTGATCTTGCCCTGGTCGCCGGCTTGGCTGTAGAGCCACCCCGCGGCAAGCAATCCACCGAGGAAGAGGATGGCTCCAGCCAAGACTTTAACTTCCGTTGCATTCTTCTCTGGCCCCCTCACCGTGGGGGCAATATTCCCTGACGACACCTGCGATGTACCCTGTGACATGACGGTAATCCTCCTTATGGTTAAGCGAACATGTTGAACGCACGACTCGACACTCAGTCCTCAGCACTTGGCCACGGTCTGTTTAATTCACCTCCTTTTCCGTCGTGGTGCCCGGGCCTGTTGATCTAGTGCTTGAGCAACGGGAGTGCCGGTCGGCCGGAAGTGTGAAAGTGAGAAAGTTATTAGGAAACTGAAGGGGTTAAGTAATTAGGCTAAACATCAGAGAGATGCGGGGAAGAGAGATCCATCATGCCGTGCGGGGATGATCCCGCAGTACACCATTGACGCTATAGTAGGGTAGCAACCAAGAGGAGCATTCAGTAAACTCTCGCCCCAATCAGCAGCGTTTAGCGAAGCAAGTATACGAAATGCCGGCTAGACCAACGGTCGAGAAAAGGAGCGGCCATGCCATTCAAAGTTCTTTTATGGTTATTACTGGCGGTGTGTTCAGGTTGTGCGGGCTATGTGACTCCTGGCGGATCAGTAAAACTTGCGGACATCAATCGCGCCGACATTGCAGAAGTGGCTTCTCGCAAGCCCTCTCCTAACTTTCCAGCGCGGTTGGCCATTGTCCGAGTTCAGGCGCCTCAATACAAATCATACACATCCGACAGCTACGGTACCGGTCGGTTCAGTGTTGTGACGACGCAGGAATTGCTCACTGAAGATCAAATAGAAAACATCTCCAAATGGCCAGCCATGGCAGGAGTGGCACCAATCAATCGTTTGCTTCTGACATCGCAGAACATGGACTCACTCGAGGATTTGAGAGTGTCAGCTGCAAAAGTTCAAGCCGATGTTCTATTGATTTATACGCTTGATACATCTTTCAGGATTCAGGGGCGTACGTATGCTCCACTTTCCCCGATATCGCTTGGTCTAGTTCCGGATCGTGATGCACATATCACCTCAACGGCATCCGCTTTGTTTACCGATGTTCGAACTGGATTTGTCTATGGTTTGGCAGAAGCGACTGCAAAATCGACTGGTTTAACCAGTATCTGGGGCACATCAGATATGGTTGACTCGAAGCGGCTTGAGGCCGAGGAGCAAGCATTTAAGCTGCTGATCCCGCAAGTTGAGAAAACCTGGGCAGGCATTGCGAAGCAATACGATGGGAGAAATTAGAGATTCGAACCCAGTTCTTAGGCTTTCGGGGACTGGATGTTGCCGAGGTACGTCATCCATTGTAAATAATGCATTTTGCGTTTGAGCAATCATCGTGAAGCAGATCTCTAATGGCTCACTCACCGCCATGCCGTGGTTTGACATCAGGGAAGAATAACAAATCTGTCTGATCCCCATAAAAGGACATATGGAGAACAGGGTATGTGTACCATAGATAATGATCAAATCCTTTGGCGCACAGGAGTCCATGTTGCCTATTTGGTACATGGTTTCATGCGCCCAGTTCTAACAGCTGGTTTGCTATTCGCCGGCGTTACTCTGTGGGGATGCGGCATCATGCCGGTTGTGGAGCAGGTACCCGTGCCTAACCCTAAGCCGCTTTCTGAACTCCTTCAAACTCGACCGCTGCTTCTCGATAGGGTTGTCTTTGATATTCCTAGGGGGACCGTTGTCGGAGAGAACCGAATGGGCAATGCATGTTTCCGTTCAGAGGAGATCAAGTGGAATGGGAACAGCGCATTTCGAGACGGACAATACCATGAAGAATTTGAACGGGTAGTGATACAGTATAACTATCGCTTACTCGAGAAACCTACGTCACTGTTCGAACGATATAAACTTTCCGGGGCTGAACTTATTCTTGGAGCAAGAATAACCAACCTAAAAGAAAATCACTGCTCAGGATTGACCGGCTGGAACCTTGATCGAGGACACTTTAAGGGGAATGTTCGGTTTCTAGTGCACTGGGAAGTGTTTTCAGTTGCACAGCAAAAAGTAGTGCAGAGTGTAGACATCGAAGCATCTGCTCAAGTAGAGGAGTTTACGCCCGTAGGCGAGAACAATTATTATGTGACTGCATTTGGAAATGCTGTGAAGGGGTTACTAGCTAACGCGAATTTTCATAAGGTTGTAACGTATGCGAGAGAGAATGCTGATCCTGCATGAGAAAAGTCAATAGATATGGTCAGATCTTGTTTTGTGCATACCAGTGATCTAGACTCCCCGGCATGGCTAGACCACTCCGCATCGAATTTCCTGGGGCGCTCTATCACGTCACTGCTCGGGCAACGCCCGGCAAGATATCTTCCTGGATGATGAGGACCGGCGATGTTCACAAAGTAAGCATTGGGGTCGCGTCTAGTTCTGTGCATGCCAGTGAGCAATGACTTGAAGATGTGTCCCTTGTCTCAGCTTCTGCGAACTGGGTTAGGCCGTGAGTTTACTTGGGTGAATATTATTGCGGAGTTGCATGAGAGCTGGTCGGTGAGCTGGAGAGCATGCCCGGCTCGACGAGTGTACCTGCATTGGTGAAGGATAATCGCCCCTCCGTGCTATGCAACACGCCTTTGATGTCGTACGTCAATTCCTGTTTCTGAGAGAACTCGAGCAGTTGGCGCACGATATCCAGCGTCGAGGTCGTGGTATCGATCGTCATCACGGCATCACCTAACCGGGGAATCGTCATCTCCTTGCTTCCTAGACCACGGGCCAGACGTTTCCCGTTCAGATTCAACGTGAAATCAACGCCTGTCAGGTGATAGTCGAAGTCGTTCGGATTGCGGACCCGGAGATCGACACGGAGACGCTGTTCGAACACCGTCGCGTCCAGCGGCGTGACGTTGGTGACAAGCACCTCCGGAGGCTCGCCTTTTATGAACCAAGAGGCGCAGCCGGGAAACAGCAGGGCCACGGCGAATAGGAACAAGGAGGCTCGGTGAAGTCGCATAGGCGACATCATAGCAAGAATATCGACGGGAAAGCGAAGCGCAGAGGATGTCGGGACATGCAGGGAAAGGGCGATCTCACCGCATGATGGAGCAGGCTTCCAGGTGCACGTACTGGTAGTCAAAGCTCGCGACGGTGCACTTGAATCGAAACAGCGCACCTTCGCTGATCCCCGCGACCTCCTGCACCTGCGAGAAGTAGAGGACCAGCGCGCGGCTGGTGAACCCATCGGCGATGTGAATCGCCGCGCCGCCGTCGCTGAGTTCGATCACCGTGCCTCGGCGTCCTTCCAACTCCAGCGCCTTGCCAACGTGACGCGCGAGTGCCGCCTCGGCGTTCTGTTTGAATTCGCGATAGAGGGCGTTGGCAGACGGCAACGGACTTTCCTCACGTGGGACCGCAGGGACTTCAGGCTTAGGTTTGCCATCACGGGTCAAACGCGCCCGGTAGAGGACGGCATCTTCGCCCTGCCAATTCTTCGGCAGATCGATCTCCAGCTCGTCGGTAGATGGTGCATTCCATGTAAAGGTGCTACGGCCCAGGGTGTCCAGCTCGATCATGCTCTGGCTATCCTGGCCGAACCTGCCGCTAACACGATGACTTCCTATTTGGCTGCACGAATAGACGAATATGCCATAGGCACCTGGGTATGAATTGCACAGGTATTGGCCCCACGTGCCGCGGAAGCTTCCGTCTTTCGCTACATCGATGTTGAGATACAATGCGGCGCCGGTGAGGCCGGGGTTCGTGAAGGTCGCGTGTCCCGGTGATCGCCAGTTCCCGACAGGGAATTTCAGCTCCTGCGCGAACACCCCGACTGCGGCGGCGATTGTGCCGGCAAGAAGAGCCTGTTGTACCAGGAGCGTCTTCATGTTCAACCTAAGCGACGTGTGGGTATTGCGGGACTATATGGATGGCCGTGATGGCTGTCAACTTGATGAGGATCGGTAAGGAGGGCGGCCCGGGTGCTTTGATCAGCCGGTCATACAGTGTACCGATGAATCCGTGTGATTCGATGGTCTAAAGCACTGTTGCCGGGACTCTGACGTCACTTGGAGCCTCACTCTTCCGTGCCTGTACGAACCCAGCTACCCTCGTGCCTCGATCCCCCTCTTCGGCAACGCCGGATGAACACAGGTATTGCGAAATATCTGGTCTGGTCAAGGGATTTATTGCATACATTATTATTGAACGGCAAAGAGCGGCGCCATCAGTTCGGGTTATGTGCATGAAGGCTAGTCCATTCCACAACCTAACCATTAGGAGCACCATGAACCGAATCAAGTTGCTGCTTCCCCTCCTATTTGTGTGTCTACTCCTGCCAGCCTGTTCTTCGACCCTGAATGCCAAAAGGGCACCAGGAACGGACTTGTCCCGCCTGAAGTCGTTGTACGTTCAGAGACTGCCGGCGGACGGACGAGGGGTTGAACAGTTGATTGCTCGTCGATTGACGCAGATGGGATTTCGGGCTACCTACGGGGATGGGGAGATACCCCCGATTCCGGTTGACGGCATTGTGACATATCAGGACAAATGGATGTGGGATATCACGATGTACATGTTGCAATTGTCGGTGCAAGTGCGCGATCCGAAGAGTCGAATGGTGCTTATGAATGGTGAATCGATGCGTACCTCACTGGTCAGGAAGGATCCTGAAGGGATGGTGGAAGAGGTACTTACGGAGATGTTCAAAGGAGACAGACCATGACCCGATCGACCTGGGCGATGCTTCTGCTAGGAGTATTGTTTGTCGGAGGATGTGCGTCAGGAGCGAAGCCGGAGGCCATGCTTGTCCGCATGAACGTGCCGGTGCATCAGAGCCAATCCGATGTGAGTGTGAGCGTGATCGGAGGAAAAGAAACATCGACGATGGGGGCGTCGCAGATATCCGACCAGGACTTTGCGCAAGCTCTCCAAGGTTCAATCGTGCAATCTGGACTATTCAGAAAGGCAACGACCAATAGTCCGGCAGCCTACAGATTGGACGCCTTCATTGTACAAATGAATCAACCGATGTTCGGTGCATCCATGACCGTATCGATGGAGGTCAATTACAGCTTAGCCAGAACCAATCCCAAAGAAGTGGTCTGGCAGAAAGCGATAACCAGTACCTACACTGCACCATTTAGTGAGGCGCTTGTCGGAGTTACACGATTGAGAATGGCCAATGAAGGGGCGGCAAGGAAAAATATCGAACAGGCGATCAATGAAATGTCCCAACTCAAGCTTGACTAGCAGTACTTTAACAAACACTGTCCAGTTTCGGATCCCCCCGGACAGAGGCTTGCCGGCAAGATCTCCCGTTTCGCGAGGGGCGATCCGAATCTGGACCAGACCTGCGCAACCCCGGATAGCCGGTGTAGCTCGTGAAGTGGCGTGTCCCATGCCGAAGGCTTGGTCTGGCCCATGTTCTTCGCCGTGAGCGAGGAGGACGATCCCGACCGTACGAGCCCTGAGAGATGGTGTTACGGCAGAGGTCACTCTGACGACCCGCCCACGAAGTAGAGGTGCTTCTCTCCGGTGAGATTCTGCGGTTGAACGATGTAGTGGCCTGTCATCGAGGGAATCCAGACGGACTTGGCCACCTCCATGTCGCCTCCCGTGATGGCCCAAGCGAGGCCGCCCACAATGCCGCCGCCGATCGCATAGGCCATCTTCACGGCACCATAGGGAACGGTGAGAGCCCAGCAGGCTGCTTGGAGTCCGGCTGCTTCGGGGCTGGATAGATTCGTTGAACTGGACAGGCTCGCATGCGATGGACTCGCCTCGGATATGTCTTCACCATGAGCCAGTACAGATTCCCCTATCATGACCAGTACCGTGCAAAGGGCAGTTCCAACAAGAAGCTGCCCGGCCTGCGCCCGTAGAAAGCGATTCATGCTCATGGCTGTTCTCCAGTGGTGAGGTCTGCCAACAAGCGAGGTTCGATACGAGTCTCCGCGTACGTGCTTTTCGCTTCTGGGAGGACGGAACCTCGTGAAGAATGTGTGTTCTGGGGCCAAGTTCGATTCAACAGTTCCTCTCGATGTCTCGCACCTGGCAAGGACCCTAGAGGAAATCAATAAGAACATGACCGCAAGCTTTTCCAACTGCCACGCAACATCTCACTCTTCAGCGCGTGAACGAGCCCGGTCCCTCGTACCCGAGCCCCTTCGGCAACGTTTTAGCCGCATTCGGATTACAGCCCCCCAGCCTCCGGCAACGAGTGCTTCTCATCCTCCATCACGATGGCGGCTCGCCCACAGACTACAGAACACCTCATCACCTATGGCCGCGGAAAGCACCTGAAGTTCACTCGTGATACCTTCGAGCATCGCCAGGCCCTGTTGACCCAAGTGTCTCGAGGCTACAACAGTTCAGGTTCTGTCGCCGATATCTGTCAGAACTGGGCTTCAAACGACAGCTCCAGTGAGACGGTCTGATTGGCCGTCACCGTGAGGTCGCGTTCTAATGTCCCCAGAAGGGGATGCCAGGTCTTGAGGCGATAGGTCCCCGGCGGGAGATCCTCGATGGAAAAGGAGCCCTTCGCATCCGTCACGGCATAATAGGGATTGTCGACGGCATAGCCCCAGTTCTGCATGTAGGGGTGCAGGCTGCACTGCATGGTGAACGCGTTGCGCCCTTTGACCAGCTGCACGAGATCGGAGGTCCCACCGGCCTGTAGGGACGGCCGATAGAAGACGACATCGCCTCCGGTTTGATCGGACGCATACCCTTGGATGTCGTGGGGTACTGGGTCTTGATTAACCACCGTGATTCGACGCGTGTCGCTGATCACGGCGACGAACGGCAGAAACCGGCAGAGGTTCGCTTCCACCTTGGCCTCGGTGAAGGGGAAGGGCTTGCCGCGTTCCACACCCTCCACCACCACCACGGCGTCTTTGAGGCTGCCGTCCGCTCTGGCCCAGACTTCTGTCAAGAACCGATACCCCTTGCCATTGGACAGTTTGCTGCAATATTCGTGGTCTGGATAGCGACGTAACTCGAATTCTTTGGGTATCGGTATGGTTCCGGTGACGGTCACGGTCCCTCGCACGGTGGCCCCCTCCTTCACGGGGACCGACTCATAGGCCCAGGCGTCAGGTCCCAGCCAGGTTGTCAGCACCTGGAGCACCCCTGCCATCATCCAGAATCCGGTTCTAACATATCGCTTCACCACTGTTCCTCCTGCATCACTGGTCTTTCGATGACGATTGTCGGGGTGCCCCGGGATCGGCTTGACTCCATCGCTGAGGAGTTTCACACCAGAACGGCGGCTGCCTGGTGAAGATGAGCCGCCGATACTCTTCCGACCACTTCCTTGCCGATTCACCACCTTGAGTAGAAACCGCCGACCTTGTTTACCCACCGAATAGTATCGCCGAGTTTGGCTCCCTCTGCAACGGGGGATGGTCGTCTATGTGAATTCTCATCTCACGTGCAGCGCAGGCACGCTCTATCACATGACCGCTTGCGGTAATATCCGGCAAGACATAGGCGGCGGCCTAGCTCACCTTGCTTCAATCTCTTCCTTAGACGCTTCGTTCTCGGCGGGACTGTTTCTGTGGAGGCTTCTAGATGACACAGAATAAGAAGCCACCCTCTGGAACCGGAAGGTCGGCTTATGGTTCGTCTTTGGGGGACTCCTCGCTCTGTTTGAGCCAGAGTTCCAGCAGTCTTGTTTCCCGTTCAGACTGGGAAATGTGTTCCAACGCAAACGCGCCCGTCAGACGATCTTCATAAAAAGCCCGTTGCTTCGCGTAGGTTTTCTTAAAGGCGTCCGTCTTAAGAGCTTTCCAATTCGCGTCGGATATTCCGGCTTGAGAACGCAAGAGGTTGATCTCGATGGCTTGGAACGCAAAGACCTTGGCTAAGACCTTGATGACCGTCGCATTGGTCAGGAATCGAGGAGCTTTATCAGCCATGACTCATCGTCTTGGTCAGCCAAGGCACATAGATCCGTATCGGCGCGTTCTCAGCATTCTCGCGCGGTGCGGAACTTCGAAGGGGAACCTATCAGTTCCGCACGCCGCTCCACACTTTTGCCGGATCGATCGGCTTGTCGGGATTGAGGGCCTTCGCCTTTTCCAGCAGGACATCGGTCCCCTCCGGATAGGCCGGATCAGAAATACAACAATTATCAACCGGACAGACCGCCGCACATTGCGGTTCGTCAAAATGGCCGACACATTCGGTGCACCGATCATGGGTGATGACGTAAATATTGTCCCCCACTCCCTGGCCGTCGCCCACATGATTTCCCTTCGTCTCCGCGTCACTGCGAGTTTCGAAGATGGCCTCGTTCGGACATTCCGGCAGGCAGGCGCCACAGTTGATACATTCGTCGGTGATCAGCAGTGCCATGATCCTGGTCTCCTTTATCTTAGAAATGTTTCTTGTCTTCGAGCCTGGGTTTCAAGGGATCTCATCGTGGACGTGTGCGTATGACTCCCTCACCCTAGGCGCATTGAATGTGACAGTCAAGCTGCCTGATGCGTGTTTCAGTCAATAAGAGTCTATGTTGCACCTTCGTAAGCGTTCCTGTCAATGCGGCGGTCGAAGAGAATTTCTGAGGAAGGAGTAAAGGGGCGAGCCTTTCCTTCATTGCTTCAACCGACATCCGAGTGCCCATCCATTCCGAAGAGCTGCTCCACAAGGACGTTCCATCATGCCGACGATGGGGTTATCGTTTGGGGCAAAGAATAATGAGGTTCTTCACGACATGCATTTTTGCATGCTTTCCAATGACACCGGCCTCATCAGCGCCGGGGGTATCAAGGTTATGGCCTGTGTCACGCAAGCAGTTTCATTCGAGGATTTCAATCCGTGTGGCTTGGACTCTGACGTCACGCGGCAGATCGCTCTTCAGCACCTGTACGATTCCTGTTACTCGCACCCGATCTCCATCCTTCGGCAACGCGTCAGCCACACCTGGGTTGCAGCTCCCTAAAACCACCACGGGCAATGAGCCTGTTTCATCCTCCAGCACGAAAGAGGCTCGCCCATAGAGAAGGCATCGTGTCCTGTGGGATGAGAAGTAGAACGGGGGGACGATTTGGAGCGTACTCGTCACGCCCTCTAGCGTTACGAGACGTTGTTGATACGAGGTGGCTTGCAGTGAAAATAACGTCTGGATTGAGACCCGTTCCGGTTCAATGGCACCGGCAGGATTCAGGAACAAGGACGTAGTGAGAAAACCAATAGTCATCCACCACAAGATCAGGCGTACAACCCGTTGAACCGATACCATGCTCTAAGTCTAGCACCAACCAGTTGTTGTGCGTCTTTTCCTGGCACACGGCACAGTGGGATCCAGAGACGATAGGATGAAATCGCGGAGGCCGGTGAGCTATGGCAGGGATGCCGAACCTTGCCGTTGACAAGCGATACCTTGAAAGATAACACTCCTCCCTCGTGCGGGAATGTTCGGCGGGATGGGTGCGTGTTTGTTTCCTGAAACCTGACCACGCTCCTCGTCATATGCTTGTGTATCGCGGTGCTGCGCCCGTCGTGACTGGGATATGAACGATGGGCAGCCGATGATCGGGAAGGCATCACAAGGTAACCTGTCCGGGGTCCAACGGTGTACGTTCACCTTCCACAAAGGAGCAAATCTCATGGCGGATGTCAAAGAGCAGATCACGAATGCCCTGGAGCATTTCAAGCAGCAGCGCGATGAGCTTCAAGTTCAGCTGCACCTGGCGAAGGCGGACGCGAAAGACGAATGGGCTCGCTTGGAGAACCAGTGGGAAGACATAAAACCCAAGCTGGAGGCGGCAAAAGAGGAAGTCGGTAAGACGGCGGAATCCGTGGGCGCCGCACTGAGCCTGGCGATCGACGAATTGAAGAAGGGCTATGAGCGGCTGCGAAGCCGGTTATAAGAAAGGCTCCTCCTTCAAAGCAGCGACGGGCCGAAGCATGATCCTCGATGGGGATCACAGGTAGGTGCGACAGCGTGGTGTGACGAAGTTCGACCGGTCTCGCCCGTAAGGAGCTTGCACTGGACCGGGTTGGACGAAGCTCCCTTATACTCGGGCCTGTCAACAAGCACATGATGCCGCATGGCTATTCGAGAGGCTACAAGAGATGATTTTGAGCGGATTTGGCCGATCTTCCACGAGATCGCGGCAGCCGGCGAAACGTATGGCTATCCGAGAGACGTCACGCAAGAACATGCCTTCGAGCTCTGGATGGATATTCCAAGAAAAACATATGTGTACGAGGAGAATGGACACATCGCGGGCACGTACTATCTCAAGACGAACCAGTTGGGTCCAGGCGACCATGTCTGTAATTGCGGCTATATGGTCTCATCTGCCGCCAGAGGGCGGGGAATCGCAACAGCGATGTGCGAGCACTCTCAAAAGATCGCACAGGCGCTCGGGTACAAGGCCATGCAGTTCAATTTCGTCGCATCCAGCAATGAAGGCGCGGTCAGGCTTTGGAACAAACTGGGTTTCACGACCGCGGGGCGCTTGCCCAAGGCGTTCCGCCATCCATCCAAAGGCTATGTTGATGCGTTAGTCCTGTACAAGTGGTTGGAGCCGTAACTCCACATTTCAACCGATGCCGCCGCTTCAGCTCAGGCTTCTTCCAGCCAGAGATTAGGCGAACAGTCTTGAATCCAAACTGCCCGCCGCGCTCTTCGCTAGGGTGGATCCTAGTGTTCTGAGGCCACGTCAGAACTTATCCATAAACATGTTTGCCGTAGGGTGGTCGAATACCAGCAAAAAACGATGTGGAGACAGGCTCTCATCGCCGCCTTGAATTCCCATTGTCCGTCTCGCTAGACTTCGCCCCGCTCAGTGCTTGCCGCTTCTTCGGAGGGTACTCAATGGCGCGTCGTTTTCTTCTTCAGGTATTCATGATCCTCGGAGCGTTGGTCTGGACGGGGGTGATTCCTTCGGAAGGAGCTGAAAAGCCTCAACAACTGAAAGCGGCGTGTGAGAAGGGTCTGGCGATGGCGTGCAACACGCTGGGCATGTCGTATGTGAGAGGTGAGGGCGTAAAGCATGATGATACGCAAGCTGCGGTCTTTTTCAAGAAAGCCTGTGACGGTGGGGAGGCGAGCGGCTGCTCCAACCTCGCCGTGATGTATGCCGAAGGGACGGGGGTCCAGCAAGATGACGGGCAAGCCGCCGCCTACTCGAGCAAAGCTTGTGACGGGGGGGATGCCAGGGGTTGTTACAATCTCGGTGTAATGTACGCCGAAGGAACCGGGGTCCAGCAAGATGAGGTGCAAGCCGCCGACTTCTCGAGAAAAGCCTGTGAGGCTGGAAACATGAAGGGCTGCTACAACCTTGCCGTAATGTATGCCGCAGGGTCCGGCGTCCCGCAGGACGACGTCCAAGCCGCCGATCTTTATAAGACAGTCTGCGAGAACGGGAATGCGAGAGGCTGCTACAACCTTGCCGTGATGTATGCTTCAGGGACCGGCGTCCCGCAGGACGATGGTCAATCCGCCGACTTTTATCGAAAGGCCTGTGACGGGGGGAATGCAAAGGGTTGTTACAACCTTGGTGTGATGTATGCCGAGGGGACCGGCATCCAGCAAGACGAGTTTCAAGCCGTCGACTTTTACCGGAAGGCCTGTGACGGGGGCAGTGCGAGGGGGTGCTCCAACCTGGGCCTGATGTACGCCGAAGGGAGCGGGATCAGGCAGGACGATGCTCGAGCCGCCACGCTTTACCGAAAGGCCTGTGACGATGGCGATGCGAAGGGGTGTATCCATCTCGGTTCGGTCTATCAAGCCGGGAGGGGTGTCAAACCGGACGATGCGGAAGCACTCAAGTATTATGGGAAGGCGTGCGACCTCAGAGAGCCGAAAGGCTGCTCTCTGTACGCGAGATTGAAGACGGGTCGGCGGTAAGATCGTCCCTGATCAACACGATCATGACGTGATCGCGAAAAGCCGGAGTCGGAACAGTAAAGAAAATCGTCGGATCTCATCAAACGATAAACGATCGGACTTTTTCTCCAGCTTCTCCGTGCTTACAGGACAAGCGAGACTCCGAATTTCAGCAGGACGGGAAGAAACCCTGGGTCCACGGCACAAGGCCATAGGACATTCCCTTGGATAACGACACAGTTTATGGGGTGTGGTGGCTCGTTTTCGTCAATTCACTATTCTTTATCGTGTTCGCGTTCGGTTTCATGCGTCCTCGGACGGGGCGCGATTGGCGATCACTGGGAGCCTTCTCCGCGTTTATGGTGGCTCTGTTTTCGGAGATGTACGGGTTCCCTCTGAGCATCTATCTGCTCTCCGGCTGGCTGGCGAGCCGTTATCCCGAGGTTGATCCGTTTGCGCATGATACCGGCCATTTTTGGCATATCCTGCTCGGCATCCCGGGGCCTGCACATGCTGATCCGCTGCATATCTTCAGTGAAATACTGGTCTTCGTCGGTCTCATCCTGCTGGCCGTCTCTTGGCGTACCTTGTATTGGGCACAGCGGGACCAAATTCTGGCGACAACCGGACCGTATGCGCTGATCAGACATCCGCAATACGCCGCCTTCATGCTGATCATGTTGGGTTTTCTTCTCCAGTGGCCGACCATTCCGACCCTCTTCATGTTCCCTGTATTAATCGGGATGTATGTTCTTCTTGCTCATGAGGAGGAAGCGGAGGCCCGTGCAAAATTCGGTGAGGTCTATGATCGGTATGCGGCGCGAACGCCGGCCTTTGTTCCCTCATGGAGAACGCGGGGACAAGAAGCAGATATCGAACGGTAGCCGGAGTCAGCAGACAGATGAAATCTGACTCCTGAGTGGGACGGTACCAAGGTACTCTGTGAACCGCAGGCGAGCTATGGTACGGAGCGGACCTTTATGGAGGTGGAGCATGGTATTCAGACGGCCTGAGTTGGAAAAAGACAATCCGATTGCCCCCGAACCCTATGTGGGACCGCGCCGCCGGCTGGCTATGGCCCGCGCGGCGGCATCTGGCGAACGCACGGAAAAGCATGATCTCAAACAGACGCTGCGGGCTTTGACGGAGGCGGCGTCTTATTACGTGGAGTATGTGCCAAAACCCAAGAGATCGGAGAAGAGCTTCAAATTCCTACAGGACGCGATCGCTCAAGCTGAACGGGTGCTTGCAGCCGAAGAGCGCTAAGCGGACTCTTGAAACATAATACCCGCAACTTCCCTATGGATTCAGAAGATAGGTGTGCAGTGGAGTGAGAGGTGCGAGTCCAAGGGATCTACCCGCTGCGGTTCACTAGTCCCTCCTGCCTGAAAACGCGATGATTCCGTTCCCGTCTGAATGATATCCATTTCGATACATCGTGATATCTGCAAGATACTGGTCTGTGATCCTCACTTGAGTTGTGCGCCGGTGAGAGATCCATAAGTACTTATGACTAAAGGACCTTGCATCAATGGTCAACTTGGTACAAGCCTTGCTGGAGATGTCATACAGAACTACAAGACGTGGGACTCGATCCATCACGAGAATCGGAGGAACTCCACACCCACGTAACCCAAACATTGATGGAAGAACAGAAAGGAAGGAGGAGGCCATGCACGAGGTTGCGGTTTTGATAGTCTGGTTTGCGTTGAATATTGCAGCGATGATCCTGACGATGCTGATGCCGCATGTCTTTGCAGATTCACCCGGGAGCAGGAAGAAGCACGATCAGCCGGTTCTGGTCCTATCAGAAGACGGTATAACGGAAGAGAGAACCGCGATGGTACCGATAGGAAAGGCGGCATAATTGTCTTGTAGGTCCAAACGGACCCTTCCAGCGTTACGGATACGAGGAATGAGGGGCGTCTCGGATATGGACAGCGTGACGGAGGCTGCTAGAAATGGATCCATTTGGATTCAGTTTTTTATCGACAATGATACAGATCAGCCGTCTCCCTCTTTACTTTTCTTCGCGCTCGCTTCATAAACCTCTGTCTGGCAAGAAGTTCTATACTGGTCTTGCCGGGTACGCGATGTGCTGTGGCTGTAAGTAATAACACTGTTACATTGCCGACAGTAAGTTCAAAGGCGGAGTGGGCGGAGTGAATCGTAAATGAAACAGTGGGAGGTGTCGTATGCCAGGCAAGAATATCGTTTTATGTTCGGATGGAACCGGCAACACCGCCATCAAAGCGCGAGGCACCAACGTCTTTAAACTCTACGAGGCGGTTGACATCCAAGGGCATAAGCATGACTCGTCCTTGAAGCCGCAAGTCGCCTTTTATGACGATGGAGTGGGTACATCGCGCCTTGCCCCACTCAAGGTGATCGGGGGAGCCTTCGGGTTCGGATTTGCAAGGAACGTCCGGGAACTGTACACGGAGTTAGTCCATGTCTACGAGCCTGGCGACCATATTTATCTCTTTGGCTTCAGCCGAGGGGCTTATACTGTTCGGGCGTTGTCGGGCTTGATCCAGCACTGCGGCGTTTTGGATGTCAAGAATATCAGCGAAGCGTCGGTCAAAAAACGCGTGAAGAGATGTTGGAAAGCGTTCCGCAAGGAAGCATTTAAGCGTGTATCGGACAGTGAACGGCACCGTAACCGAGCCGACGGTTCCTCTGAACAACCTCGAAGGCTGTACGAGGCCTACGACGCGTCCATCGAGTTTGTCGGGGTATGGGATACGGTTGCAGCGATCGGGATGCCACACGAGGGACTGCGTACGGTGATTAATTGGTTCTACCCGATGCGGTTTTCTGAATTGACGCCCAGCCGCTGCATCAAGCGGGCCTGTCATGCTTTGTCCATTGATGACGACCGCCGGACTTTCTATCCGGAGTTGTGGAATGAAAAGGAGGTTCCTGCCGGACAAGTGGAGCAGGTTTGGTTTGCCGGTGTGCATTCCAACGTGGGTGGCGGGTATGTCAAACATGGCATGTCTTTAGTCGCGTTGGACTGGATGATGGCGGAAGCGGAAATCAGCGCGAAGGATGGGTACGACCGGCTGCGTTTCATCAAGACGGACCGCGAGTATGTGCACACACACCAGGACGTCCACGACGAACTCTACGATGCCCGTGCCGGCTTGGGGGTGTACTATCGGTGGGACCCTCGCAATGTCGCCACACTTTGCCGTGAACATCATATGGGTCTTCCGAAGATCCACGTGAGCGTCTTTGAGCGCATTGCCAACTGCACGGGATGCTATGCGCCGGTCAACCTCCCGTATCAGTTCCAAGCGATGGGGACAAGAGGGGCACGCACGTGGCCGTCCAATGAGACGCTTCGAGAAATTGAACACCAGGTGACTGGCGGTGAAGACACAGATGAAAGCCAAGGAGGGAGCACATCCCTCCTTGATGGTCTGCGCACCACCGTCGATAGCGGGAAATGGTCCTACCGTGTGTTTGCCGCCGTGTCAATCTACACTGTGGTCGCTGCCATCGTTCATCTCACCGGCCTGGGGGATCCCTTGCCTCCATTTCCACAGATCGCGGAGGCAGTTGCCGAATGGTGCGCGCACCCGTACCTGGCCATCGGCGGCCTCTATGCTCTCCTTGGCGCAGCGGTGTGGGGGTGGTCCAAGTACGTGGATGGGAAAATGGAGTCCGTGGCGCAGGATCATTGGCAACGTCATCGCGAATCATTGCGGGACATCTTTGCCGACGACCGGGCACAGAAAGAATCAGAATCGAATGAGGTCACGATATTGCCGGCGGCATGGTTGGATCGAAAGTCGCGTGGCCTTCCGTGAACGAGGAGGGCGGTACGGCGGTACGGTAATTGGAATGGGTAAATGGCTTCCTGTCTCCTTTCAGAGAGCCTGTGGCACGGATAGGAACTCGGGAGGTCGATTCTCATGACGGTGTATGCAATCTGTTGGATCTCCCGAAGAAAACCAGTTCGTCATGGCGGCATGCTGCCGATCGTATTGGGGACTCTGTTGCTCGGTATCTCACTTACGGGCTGTGGGGCCACGAACATCATGCCGTGCAAAGGCGATGAGCAACGCGCAGTGCAGGAATTGCTGTATTTCGGAACAGAAACGCCGTCCGGCCGTGTCACGTCGGAAGCCTGGGAGAAATTTCTCGGCGAAATAGTCACTCCTCGTTTCCCCGAGGGATTGTCGGCCTGGCGAGCGTCCGGGCAATGGCGTTCGGCTTCAGGTGAAGTGATCCGCGAGCCTTCATATGTCCTGAGCCTCGTTCATCCCGATGATGCCGCACTCGGCAAGGCCGTGCAGGAGATTGTCGAATCTTACAAAACGCGCTTCCGGCAGGAAGCGGTGCTTCGCGTCACATCTTCCGCATGCAAATCTTTCTAGTCGTTGATCGAAAGCTTAGGTGAAGCTTTCGTCATCAAGGTACCTCCAAAAGGGTTTCCTCCCTTTATGGCCGCAGCAATACCAGCCAGTCCCAACCTACCTGTCCAACAAAAGCGTTTACGGATATTCCTTGTCACGAATTCTCGCTTTGCTAGAGTGGTCGCATGCGAACCTGCAAGAGTTTCCTCGCGTGGGGCTTCTCATGTCTGCCACGGTTTGTGCTCCTGCTCTCGCTGTCGTTTTCGACGACGGATCTCGTACAAGCCGACACGACTGTCCGCGTCGTCGAAACGTGGCCGCCGGGCGATTACGTGACGTTGGGAAAGAATCAGAATTTTTATCTTCGGCTGGCGTATGAGACCGACAAGCCTGTCCATATCTGGGCTCGTCCGTACTTCAGGGGCAAGCCCGCCAATGTCGGCAGCAACACTTCGCTCAGCTATTCAGGAACCGGTGAGACATTTGGTTGGTTCTTCTTCAATCATCCGGTGGACGTGGTCGATGAAGTCCGGATCATGGCCGGCGACGGGAGCGACGCCAATACGGCCGTTGTCGCGGTGTGGCGCGGCTATGTCATGGGAGACAATAAGGTGAGCGGAGCGACGGCTGAACCGGCTTGGGTTGCGGAAATGAGGGGTCGCGTCAAAGCGGCGCAAGATGAGGCCTATCGGGCACGGAAGCAGAAGCCAACGAGCGCATTCGACATAGTATCCGATATATTCTTCGGTGTCGCATTCCTCTGTGTCGTGCTCGCGTCCGGGTTCTTCGGATTGTTCATGCCGGCCCGGGCAGTATGGCGCTGGCACGGGGCCTGGAGAATCGCGGCGGCCATTCCCGGCGCGATGATGGCGTTCGTCGTTCTGCGGATTGTGGTCGATGGGTTCCGCGATCCTACGTCACACAACCTATTCCCCTTGGAAATCATCATGTGGGGATCGGTCAGCACCGGGATGATGGTCTTGCTCTATCTTGCGCACAAGTTCGCCGGGGGGAAGCGCTGAATTGGTGCCATGTGCGCGGTATCATGGTGTCTCAGCCCTGAGTTGTGTGGACTGCTCGCCCACCGGAATGGGTCGATCCCGGTGAAAGTATCGTCGCACCAATGTTTCAACCGATGAAAAATGCCGTTCCGGAAGGTTCTTGAAACGTCGTCTGCAATGGGCCAGTGCCTCTTCGGCGGTCGCGAAGGGCATGATCACGGAGCGCAGATGGTCATAATAATCCCGGACCTTCAATTCCGCGGTTCGTAGATGGGTTGGATCTCCGGCAATCTCAATTGCCGCCTTGGCCTGGTCGCCCTTGGCCACGACGAGCGCCTGGAAGCAGAGTCCTTTCAAACGCTGTGTCACCGTGCCGCGATCCCATCCCAGCGTTTCCGCCGTGGACCGCATATCAAAGTCATGCCGCCGCAGACAGTTCAGGACTGCAAGATCACTGGCTCGGTCGGGAACGGTTTCTCCGGTACGTCTGCGGGATAGCTCCTTCCGGTTGCCGAGCCTAAGCGAATCGCTCGACAATAGGGGGCCATCGTTCAGCGCGACGGCCTGTTCCAGGCAGTGGCGGAGCTCCCGCACATTTCCTTTCCAGTCGTGTTCTGTCAATGCACGAAGCGCATCATTTGTGAGCCGGGACGGCGACTGGCCGATCTCCTGGGCAAGCTGGTTCAAGAACACATCAACGAGGAGCGGAATATCACCGGTGCGTTCACGAAGCGGCGGAAGGTGAAAGACCATTCCGTTCAATCGAAAGTACAAGTCCTCGCGAAACCATCCTTCCGATACACCTTTCTGCAGGTCGCGATTGGTCGCAGCCACGATCCGAACGTCAACCGTCGTCGGGACGGTGGCGCCCACTCGATAGAATGATTTGTCCTGCAGCACTCGTAGGAGTTTGCTCTGATGATCCATCCGGAGATCGCCGATTTCGTCGAGGAAAATCGTGCCGTGGTCGGCGAGGCCAAAATAGCCGCGACGGTCACCAATCGCGCCGGTGAAGCTGCCCTTCACATGACCGAAGAGCTCACTTTCAAACAGTTCAGGAGAAATAGCCGCCATATTGACGGCGACGAAGGTCTTCCCCGACCGCGGGCTTAGGCGGTGGATTGCACGGGCAAAGAGTTCCTTCCCGGTTCCTGGTTCGCCTAGAATGAGGACGGTCAACGGAGATGGCGCGCTCTTTTTCAGGTCGCGAAACAGCCGAAGCAGCGAGCGATCCTGGGTGATGATGCCGAACTGGCGGGCTTCGTGTTGAAGCCGATCGAGTTCCGTATCGCCGATCGTGGCTGATACGGTATGTGCGGCTCGAAGATCGCCGAGCTGCCGTTCCAGTTCCTGCAGGTGTCGACGCGCATCCTGTTCTTGACTTTGAGCTTCAGCTATTTGGCGCCGCAGTACGCCGGTGATTCTGGTCAACTCCTCCTGTTGCCCGGACGAAACAGCAGCGGCGGCGGTGGCTGTTTCTAACTCCTCTTGAAGCGCTTCGGCTCGGTCTTCGTACAGCACAAGCGCTTCTCTCACAGCCGTTGACTCCTGCTGGATACGGATCATGTCACGTTCCAGCACAATCAAGCGTTGGTTTGCCGTCCAATTCATCCAAACGGTGGTGCCGATGAAGACCAACCACGAGGCGGTGAGAGGGGCGGCGATCGGCATGACGAGAGAGGCCACGCCCAGCATCGCGATGGCCAGTGTCCCGTACCCTCCAATGGCGGCACCAGCAAGCAGGACCCCTTGTATCCCACGAAACTGCAGGAGGAGCCAAGCCGCCAGCGAGGCGAGCGCGATGGTGACGGTGAGGCGGCTGAACCGGCTCAACGAATCGATGCGTTCATGGTTGAGCAAGGCATTCAGCACATGGAGGTGGCCGGTTATCCCGTCGACTGCCGAGTTGGAAGGTAAAAGCCATGTTTCCGAACTCACGGGATTGGATCGGATCACCACGACTTTGTCCCTGCACCAGGAAGCCAACAGTGGCTCGTCGTGACGTTCGGCCGCGCTCCAAACTGACGACAAGGGGATTGGCTGAAGGGCCGCCAGTGATCCGTCACCGACGAAGTTAATCAGAACGTCACCGTCAACGTGATTCAACCCAGGCTGAGTGGGAGTGGTGCGTCGGTGAAAGAGGTCGAACAGGACCCAACCAAAAGCCGGAACGGTTTGAGTCCCGATCCTCGCGGACGCCGGGATGTGACGGGATATGTGATCGAGATCATTCGTGACCGCAATATGTCCAGAGAGCGAGGCGTCGGACTGAAGATGGGGATCGGGCTCATGAATCAGGACAACCGGTGATGCCGTGCGAAGTGCTTCCAGGAAACGTGCATCGCTTGCGGCTCCTCCCAGCTGAGCAGGGCTCGCATAGTTCAGTCGATGATCCACGCCGATGACCGCGGCGCCGGCCTCACGGATCGCCTCGATCAACTGCGCGAGGATGCCGCGGTCCCAAGGACCCTTCCCGAACCGTTCTTCACTGGCCGCATCGCGGGTCACGATGGTCAACGAGGGGTTGATCTGGACTGTCGTGCGATGGCGAAGCCACGCGTCGTAGACGGCGTAATCCGTCGCCGTAAAGGTCGCGGGCGCGGCGGACCACAGCATTGCCGAAAGAAGCGTGGCGAGTGCGCCGATGCCCAGCGCTTGCAGAGGCAGCGACGCGATGAACAGGCGCCAATATGTCCGCCGGTAGAGCATAGGATCAGTTCAGTCCCAACTCGTCGAACAAAGGTTGTGTGTCCTGTCTTGGGAGACTTCTGAGGAGCGCCTTCGCTTTCGGAATGTCGGCCTCGAGACCGAGCCCCTTGGCATAGATCCGAGCCAGGATTTTCTTGGCCGGGACGAAACCGTCCGCCGAGGTCGATTCAAAGCAGGTGAGGATGTGCTTGTTGAAGGGGATCAGATGCTGCTCCCATCCGGTTTCATAAAGAGAGGCCAGTTCAACATGGGCCTCTTCGCTCAAGGCCAAACATTCCTTCAAGAGGATTGGAATCGCATCGTCCGTACGGTGTTGCTCGAGGAGAATTCTCCCCAGCGATTGCGGATCAGTCGGGCGAGGGATGTCGGGAAAGTCGTTCCAAAGCGTATCGCGGTAGGTCCGCAATGCCTGCTGTGATTCCCGGCGCCGTTCCTTCGTCGATTCAGCGGATAGCGCCTGGCGCCGCACTTTGGATAACGATTCGGCGGCGGTGGACTGGCCGAGGCCGGCGGCTTGCATCCACCAAAAAACCGCCAGACTGAGGTTCTTCTCGACGCCTTGCCCGGTCTGGTGGGCATTGCCGAGAAACAATTGGGCCTGAGGCACTCCGCCTGTTGCCGCCGTTTCGAGATGCTGTACGGCTTCTTTCGTGCGCCCCGTCACTCTCAGCAACAACGAGAGTCGGAAGTGGGCGTCCGGAAAATGAGGGTTTAGTTCCAGCGTACGCCGATAAGATTGGAGCGCGGCTGGTACATTGCCGAGGGAATAGTGCACGCTTCCCAAGCTGTAGTGGGCATGGGACAAGTGGGGTTCCAGCCGGATCGCCTCGCCCAAGGCGGAAGCGGCGGCTCGCCATTCTTGCTTCGCCATGAGGATCAGGCCGAGCTGGAGATGAGCGTTCCCCTCGTCCGGTTGCAACGCGATGGCTGTCCGACATTCCTCAACGGCCGCATCCAGATCGCCGACACGGAAGAGAGCTTGGGCAAGTCTTAACCGGTAGTCCGGATCGGTTGGTATGAGAAGGACCGATCGACGGAAGGACGCAATCTCCGCCACCGCATCCGTTGGTTGGTGGATGTTGTGTTCGGGAGTCCACTCAGGTGCCTCAGAGAAGACACCGCCAACCGTGAGACCGTACTCATTCGGTGGATGAGCGTAGGTGAGAGATGAAGAGCACACAGTCGCGGCGACGGTGAGGGCCAACAGTATCGATCCTGGACGCATCGGCAAAATGTAACTCACTTCCTCAGTAAACAAGCATTATAGCACCACAGTCAGTTTGCTGAATCTTCTGAACCCTAATGAACGCTACGGTTGGACGGACGACATGATCATACATCAGTGTGGCATTGAGATGAGGCCTACGTACTTGACATGAACTGACGGTAGGTACAAAATCTTGCCCATGCTTCCATGAGGTGAGATGGCGTCGCAACGTCAGATCTCCGAGCTTCTCCTCCAGTTCTCAATCATCGGTTTACCTTCCACTTTTTCATCCTGTAAGCACATGCGTATATGGCTGGTGCTGGTAAGCCTCTTGTTCATGGCCGAAGTCGCTCTGCTACTGCCTCAATCGGCACAGGCGGGGATCGGTAGCTGTTCCACTGAAGAAGTGAGGGGCCTCCGAGATGAAGGCTTTACTGCAAAAGAGATCCGCGAACTGTGCAGGAGTGAATCGGAAAATGAATCATCGAGAGGCTCGCGACGGCGCAGCTATGATTTTGATCAAAACGTTGCGCCCCCTCCGAGAGTTCTGCCTGCCTTCAGGTGCGGGTGTTATGCAGGTCCGGTTTGCCCGCTCATGTCTCCATTGCCACAGGGGGCGTCCTGTTCTTGTTTTTCTCAATTCGGAAGTTGTCCGGGGCAAGCGTTTTAGGGGCAGATTCTCGACTTATAGGGCGGCACAATGTCATCGGACCATAAGTCGCCATCACGCTTGGCTGCGCTTCAGTGGCCTATCATTTTAACGATCGGGGTCATCCTGTTCCTGTGCGTCGTGAGCGGCGTCTTCTATCTCTATGTTCTCGACAGAGAACGATACTACAACGAACGATATTTTCGGCTCCTTCATGCGGAAGCAGAAGGGGTCAGCCTCAAACTTGAAAACTATAGAGAGGTGATCTTTTCAGCCGGCAACCTCGCGGCGAATGGTTGGATGAGTCGAGAAGTCAAGGACGGCAATAGGTATAAATATGCTCTTCCGGACATATACCTCTCAAATCATGAGGATATCGGCGAAAATTTAAACTCGTTTCGATCAACAAAGTGCACAAAGACATCTCATGGAAATACTATTGCTCAAGAGATCGCCATGCAGCTCTGCCAGGTGATGGACTTCTATAACGTAAGTGTATCTCCATTGCCACTCCAAAATCCATTTCAAAAATCCGAATCTCAGGCAGAACCGCAAAAATGCGAGACAGTGTTAGAAAAAGTGCGCGCTATGGAAGCGGTAATAAATGGGAGAGGCCGTCCCTTCTGGGTAGATGTTGAAAGGCGATCTTCTGACTCAATCTTTATGATGCAAGCAATTGTCCCCTCCCTCAGGATTGAAGGAATTCGCTGTCAATACGTTCAATGGCTGATACTTGCAGAAGTCGACGGAAAGAATCTTTTCGGCAAGATCCTCTTAGAACAATCGTTCGATGATCTTCTGCTAGCTGATAAGAAAGGGAATGTACTTTTCCAGAGTGGCGACTCTGGATTGCAGTTTGCTCAAGCCGATAGGCTTATCGCGGGAGGTAAAAATGCTTCAGAGCGTGGAACCTCAACATTGAAATTTGTATCGGCGAATGGAAAAGACATAGGCGAGGTTGAACCTCAAATTACGATTGGACGTAAAGAAGGCAGCAATCTTCTAAAGAAAGTGCCCGTCCGCGAGGAGGTGGCTGTTGGAGATAGAAATCTTCTTGTGTTCGCCCTTCCTGTAAACCTTCCAATCGTGGAAAGCGAGCAGCTCAGTGGGGAGAAAGAGCAGGAAAAAAGGCCGGAGGCTAGTCTATTAGTGGAAGCAGACTATGTGCTTGTAGGTGTCATCGGCAAAGACAGATTTCGAAACGAAACCTGGCAGTTGTCACCTTCTATACTTTTGATGCTTCTGCTGATTGCATTATTGACGCTCCTGTCCTTGCCTCTTCTCAAGTTACTGTTGATGACTCCCCAAGACCAATGGACCATCAGGGATTTTGCCCTTGTTGTAGGGGCGAGCATTATTGGGACTGGCCTGCTTACTCTTTCTCTTGTGGACTCTGGTGTATTCTGGTGGAAGAAAAGCCTGGTTGATGATGAGCTCAAGGAGTTTGCGGCTTCGATACACAAGCACGTTAATACAGAGATTGATGGCGCGCTGAAGGTCCTGAAAGATTTCGATGGTATTAGAGCGCAACAAATAGAGAAAGATGTAAAAGTGATCGGAGAAGAGGAAGATGAAACACCTTGCTACAAGAAAAAGCGTAGCTTCCCTCCCCCTGTAGCAAGAATCAACATCTTAAAAAGCGAGGCACCGGATCCATATAGATTCTTTGACTCAGTGTTTTGGATCAACTGCGGTGGAAAACTTGTGGAACACTGGGATACTAGAACTAAGGCCAACTATTTCCTGCCGGTTGTGACAAACCTATCCGACCGCGCATATTTCATCGACATTGTTGAGAAACGGTCTTGGCAGAGGAGTAAGGAAACAGTGAAGAATAAGGAAGAATCGAAAACTCCTTTTATCCTGGAACCCGTGTTCTCGCGCCTTGATGGTTCAAACACTGCTGTACTAGCGATTCAAAGTAAGGTCATAGGCTCAGGCCTCCACGACATTACCGTAGCCGGACTGGAGTCACGATTTCTGTCTCTATTTGAACCAATCATTCCTCCCGGGACCGGATTTGCCGTGGTCGATATGAACGGAAGAGTCCTTTTCCATTCCCAGGGACAGCGGAATTTACGCGAGCACTTTTTCGAGGAAATCGATGATAACAAGAAACTCAAGGCGCTGATCAATGCTAGAGCTCAGGACTGTGAGAATGGAACGTATGGTGGTAACGCTCATCGATTCTGCGTCAGCGAATTCAAAGATATTCCTTGGTCCCTCGTCGTATTTAAGAATATGGAGCCTCTGCGCACGGCGAATCTGCAAGCCGTCACCGTCGCGTGCTTTCTCTTTGCTATTTATACGTTGGTTCTACTTATTGTCATGATCGCAGGATTGGTCGTGGCAAGAATGCGGCGTCAAACTGTGCCAACCATGTTATGGCCGTCAAAGAAGCAACACGATTCATATGTAGGTGGTGCATCAGTGGCCCTGCTTCTGTTTTTCTCCGGCCTGATAACGCTCTGGTTATTTCCCCCACACTATGCGTTCGTTCTGGGTGTCATCATCTTACCCCTTTGGGGAATCATCGCGGCAGTCGTGTTTTTTAGAGTGCCTACAACTGTGGAATTTCTCCCCAAGTTTCTCAAACAAAGCAATAAGGGAGATTATCGGCAGGCTTACTTGGCTTTATGCGGAAGCCTCTTGGCACTTTGTTCTGTGCTCCCGGCCACTATCTGTATGATGTTGAGCTATGAGGCCGAGCAAATACTGATCTTGAAGGCAGGGGCACTTGATATAGCAAAGAGCTTCGCAAGAAGTGCGGATCAGATCAGAGAGAAATATCAGTATCACAAGGACGACAGACTCATCGCGCAGCGTCTCGCTGACTTCGGGCGGCTGGATGTTCATCTAGGTGAGACTGAAAGAAACGTAGACAGTAATGACTGGTGGTCAATCGTTAGTCAGACGCCGGTCGTGGAAGACTTTATGCGGATGACCACGCTCAGGGTACAGTGGAAAGTTAACGCCAGTCGTGGCGAGAGTGTGTCAGAGCAATCGTCGAGGAGTGAAAATTGGTTCGAAGAAATCTACCGATCCTGGAGGGTGCCCTATAACGATGAGTTTACCAAGACTCACGGGCTATTCCGTGAGGCACAGCAATCTGAAGACATACGGTGGCCGACGGATACAACGGTCTCCTACAGACCGGTGCAAGCTTTGACGCGCCTGGACAATGACCAGCACAAAACCACAGAGCGCTGGAACGTCGCCGTGATTGTTCACTTATGGCTCATGCGCTTGCCGGCGGTTGTCCTTCTTGCCCTTGTGCTTGGTGTCGCCTATTCGGCTTATCGGAAACCTGTAACCATACCGGAATTTGCTTTGTCCAAGACCGTTATTGTACCGATTGGTATTGTGGTCGTGATGCTTCTTCTGCTATGGCCAGGTGAAACATTATGGTTTGTTTGGATCCTCTTCTCGGTGCTTTTTCTCGTTTGGTGGCTCATTCACGTCCTTCCCGGCTTTGTAGCTCGACGCGTTTTTCTATTGGATCTTGTTTGGGATAAACCAAATCATGATGCTTTTGCCGCTCGATTGCAGATGGCATCTTCTCCTGCGAGGACGGAATTCAGTAAACAAGAGCAGCAAGTATTCGAAAAAGAATTCAAGGCCTCCGAACGACTCGCTGAAATTGGTGCGGGAGTCCTTAAGGATCAAAAGAAGCGAGCAGAATTTTTGTGGGCGGCTCGGAGCGAAGGTTTCGAGCCGGATCCCGTCTGGCTCTTCCCGCTCGAAGAGGCAATGCATCATTATGAATCTGTTTGGGTAGAAATGAACAAAGAAGAAAAAATGGCATTATTTCACCTTGCGAGAAATGGATTTATCGTTGGGACTCATCC
The DNA here is from genome assembly GCA_002083365.1 of Nitrospira sp. SG-bin1. Classification (NCBI taxonomy): domain Bacteria; kingdom Pseudomonadati; phylum Nitrospirota; class Nitrospiria; order Nitrospirales; family Nitrospiraceae; genus Nitrospira; species Nitrospira sp. SG-bin1. Next base: position 137,168 of record LVWS01000038.1, read on the forward strand.
TAGTCTCCTCAGTCTTGTCAAGAAAGGATGGGCCACTCGTTCTCCGGAATTGCAGTTCGTGAACAATAGCTTTCGACAATTCGTTCTCCTAAAGAAAGATGAAATTCTCACGCTACAACAGGAATTTGACAAAGGGATTTGGGATCAACTCGTTTGGCCTATCGGGGTAGGCATGGTGTTTATCTTGGCTGGATTGATGTATACGCAGCAGGAATTACTGGCGAGCGCCACAGCCTTCGTCGGTATCTTGGGTGGTCTTGTTCCGGTCATTTCCAAACTCTTTGACCTCTTCAAGACCCAGAAGCCTAGTTTACCAGCATCATAACTTTTGCATCGCGGCTCGAATTTGATCGGTCTCCCGCTTCAGCTCTTGTAGCTCCAACTGAACTGGCTCATGCGGTACCCGCCAGACCGGTTCCAATGGGGCCGGATCACCGGCGAGGCGTGGAATGAGATGCCAATGAATATGCGGAAGTTGATTGCCGAGGAGTCCATAGTTCATTTTTTGAGCGTGGTAGACATCGGCGATGGTCTTGGCCACCCGGTTGACTTCTTCAATGAGTTGAAAACGTTCGGTGGGTGTAAGTTGGAATAACTCAGTGGCGTGACGTTGGAACACCACGACCGTCCAGCCGGGAAAGAACTGATCATCGTGAAGATACACCTTCGACAATCCGAGTTCTGCGACGAAATGGTCCTGTCTTGGCCAGGTTCCCCGGCATGCCACGCATGGTGTTGTTGTCACGGCTGATTCGCCTTGCGCCACTCTTCCTCAGTTAAGACACCCTTCTTAATCAGCAGCTGGATCAATTTATCGACTGCATTACGGGTGGCAGCTGTGGACGGCCCGAGAGCCGAAGGCATGGAAGGTGTCGGGGACTCCGCACGCTTCGCCTCTGGAGGGGGCCGCTTTTGCCCAAGCACTTTGAAGGAGGGAGTGAAGACCGCCACATAGTCTCGATTCCTGACTCGGACCGTGGCGGGAAGACTATCGGATTGCGGGACGAGGTCGGGAGCTGTCCCAGTCGGTATGCGGAAGTATGGTTTCCCGTCGTCGGTCTGGCCGTCTTGGTCCAGGATGTCGAACCGTTTCAGGAAAGACTCTCCCGTGAGTCCTTCGCGGTCTTCGCCGGCCAAGTTGGTGATCTTGTCCAGGACAATCACCAACGAGTCGCTGATGATCGCGTCCGGCGAGAGGTTTCTGACGCTCACGTCGTAGCGATATTCGCTCGTGAAATTGTCGCGACTCTTCAATGTGACGATGGCCTGCACCCGTCCCGTCAAATCGGTCAGATGATCCAGTGAGCCGGCGAAGCCGCACACAGGCCCGCATGCGATGGTTATCGCTACGGCGAAGCCATAGGTCCGCGTACCGTTCATCATCTCAACGTCTCGCGTTTATTGAGCATAACAGAGTCCTTGGCACTGGGCGAGCCGATTCTCGGAGTCGCCTTGACACATCGTTTCCACCGACGATATTCTCGCCTCGTTCTTCCGGGTCATTTCGCGTTTGCTACAAACTATGGCCATATGTGATTCCCGCCCAGTAGAACCGCTGGAAGTTTCCCGTTCTCTCGCGAACGATCTCATGAAGCTCTACGATTATCCGGACCCCCGGCGACCGGGGCGAATCATCCGAGGCTACGATCGACCACATGCCATACGAACGGCGAAGATGTGCGTGGCCGTCGCCGATCGCTTGGGACACCCACGCGATCGGGTACGGCTCTATCACGTTGCCTGTCTATTGCATGACCTGGGCCGTGCCGGCCTCGATCGGCAGCTCTTTGGAACGATTTGGTCTTGGGCCAAGGAACGGGGCATTCCGACGAGGCCTCGTGAATGGCGCGCCCTTCACCCGAAGACGACCTATGGCCGGGAGACCGAAGCCTTCGTGTCGTTGTATCGACAGGACCTGATCGATTCCGGCGTGTCCATGGACAGATGGGCTGTCGAGCAGATCGAAATGCGGCTAGGCTATGCGCGACGCCTCGCGAGGCGATTACGGACGGTGAAACCAAAATTGAAGACCCTGGGCGTCGAGTGGAAGCCTTGGATGCAATGGGTGATGCTGTATTACTATTATCCCGAACGCCTGTCCAAGACGAAGGCATGGGTGCGGCAACTGGCGGAGATTCTCGTCGCCTGCGAACAGTTTGAGGCCTTCAGCAACCAGCGTCGAGGGCGTGATTATTACGCTCGGACCAAAGAGAGTCTTCCGGAGGCCTTTGCCTATCTCGACAAGCTTGGGAAAGAAGGCATTCTGAGCAGTCAGGTCCTGAGTGCCGTGCGATCGCTGACGGCCGAGGGTGCCTTCGACACAATTTTGGAAGCGGCGCGAGGGGAGCCGCTGACGCGGAACGACCGTCGCTACCTTCGCAACCTCGCAGACCGGAGGATTTGAAATGGGTGTCCGCACCGTCTCGTTGACGATCCGTATGGAAGGAGGCACGCAGGTCGACAACATCACGAAATCCGTTGCCGATGCGTTGGCCGGCTCCAACCTCAAGGCCGGCATCGTGACGGTCTTCGTCAAACACACGACCGCCTCCGTCATGATTATCGAGGACGAACCAGGGATTCGCGCGGACACCAAAACGTTTTGGGACCGTCTCGTTCCTCCTGACCCTCGGTGGCAGCACAATACGGTCAATCCCGGAGAGGACAACGGCCACAGTCATCTTCGTGGGCAACTCCAAGGGCCGTCCGTCACGATTCCGTTTGCCGATGGGGCACTTTTGCTCGGCAGATGGCAGCAAGTCGTCGTCGTGGATTTCGATACCCGAGCCAGAGTGCGTGAACTCGTCGTGCAGGTCCTGGGTGAATAAACAAGGCCGATCCCTATTGCTGCTCCTCATGACGTGGGTGCTTTGCTCACCCGGCACTGCAGCGGAATGGGGTAAGCCCTTGGGTGCCGTCTATGATGGCCCTGAAGGGAAGCCACGCCCGGTGACGCCCTCTCCGGTGGAGCTGAGCGCCGATGAACGAGCGACGATCGCGGTGTTCGAGCGGGCGACCAAGTCCGTTGTGTTCATCGCCAACACGGCGATCCAGCAAGACATATGGTCGCTCAATGTCATGGAAGTGCCTCAGGGGTCAGGGTCCGGTTTTGTATGGAGCAAGCAAGGCCACATCGTCACAAATTTTCATGTCATTTACGGTGCCGATGCCATCAAGGTCACCTTGGCCGATCGAAGCGAGCATCAGGCGAAGTTGGTCGGGGCCGATCCTGACCATGATCTTGCGGTACTGCAGATTCAGGTGGCTGATGATCAATTGGAGCCCTTGGCGATCGGCTCCTCGCATGACTTGCGTGTGGGGCAAAAGGTGTTGGCGATCGGAAATCCGTTCGGACTGGACCATACGCTGACGACCGGCGTCGTAAGCGCCTTGGGCCGTACCATCAAATCCATGTCGAATCGCACGATCGAGGGTGTGATTCAGACCGATGCGGCGATCAACCCGGGCAATTCAGGGGGGCCGCTTCTCGATGGCGCAGGACGGTTGATCGGCGTCAATACGCAGATCGTGAGTCCGAGCGGGGCCTATGCCGGGATCGGGTTCGCCGTTCCCGTCGATACGGTGAACCGCATCGTTCCGGAACTGATCAAACACGGCAAACTCATCCGTCCGGGATTGGGCGTCTCCCTCGTGCCGGACGCCATGGCGAAGCGCTGGGGAATCAAGGGAGTCATCATCGGCAAGGTGACGCGTGGCGGCGCCGCCGATCGCGCGGGCCTCAAGGGGGCGCGCGAAACCATGATCGGACAGATCCAACTGGGCGACATCATCGTCGGGGTTGCGGGAAAGCCGGTTGCCACCATCGACGATCTCATGGATGTGATGGAAGCGCACAAAGTCGGTGACCAAGTGGCTGTGGAGATTCAGCGCGGAAATCGTCGTGAAAAGGTATCGGTGACTCTTCAGGCCGTCAATTAGGGAGAAGACATTGCGACGTAGGTGTGTGTTAGGATCATGGGATTAGTATCGTGGAGAACCACCAATGAGTGATCCCAGAGCTCCGGATCAGGATGAATCCAGAGGTCGGAGCGATGAGCCGTCGCTGAAGACGGGAACCGACCCGTTGGAATTGATTGAGCAATGTCTGGCATCCTTTCCTGAGGGAGATGCGCGACAGAAGCTGTTGTACAAGCTCCGTCATGCGGTGACGTTGTCTCAGGCCGCTCATCAACAACGTGAGCTGGAATTCAAGAAGGTCAGCGAGGTGGTGGCCAAACTGACGGCGCCGGCCAATCGTATCGGCACGTTGCTTGACGTTCCAGGCGAAGGGCTCGCCCGCATCGTCGTCGGTGGCGCCGAATACTATGCCAACGTAGACCCGCGTGTATCCCAAGCGGATCTTAAAATCGGCACACAGATTCTGGTCAACGAGGCCTACGCCGTGATCAAAACGCTTGGGTACGATCGTAATGGTCCGATCTTGCGACTGGCCGAGGTTATGTCCGACGGGCGATTGCGGTTTGAGCAGGACATGGGCCGGCAATCGTTGATCTTGCAGCGGTCGACCGATCTCGTCGGTGCCGAGCTCAAGGCGGGCGATGACATTCGCATCGATCCCAGCCATCGTGTTGCGATTGAGAAGTTGGGTGATCGCAAAGCAAGCCGCCATGTCCTCGACGAAACACCGAAAGTTACGTGGGAGCAGATCGGCGGCCAGAACGAGGCGATCGCCAGCATCCGAAAGGCCATCGAGTATCCGTTGCTGCATGCGGAGACGTTCGAACGGTTCAGGTTTTCCCAGCCCAAGGGGTTCCTCCTCTATGGACCACCCGGATGTGGGAAGACGCTCATAGGGCAAGCGGCAGCCGGGAGCTTGGCCAAGTTGGTCAGCGAGGCTAAGCCGGGGCCATCGCCCGAGCGAGACGAGCGTCAACCGGTGACCAGCGGAGCGTTCCTGCACGTGAAAGGCCCGGAAATTCTCAATATGTGGCTTGGGGAATCGGAACGGATGGTGCGCGATCTTTTCGATCAGGCCCGCGCAAGACGCAAGGATGGGGCGCTGCCGTTTATCTTCATCGACGAAGCGGAGTCGATTTTAGGGACGCGGCGCGCCATGCGCTCCTTCAATATCTCCAACACGCTCGTGCCGATGTTTTGCAGCGAAATGGATGGGATCGAGTCGCTACGCGACGTCGTCATCATACTGGCTTCCAACCGTCCGGATTTGATCGATCCGGCGGTGCTGCGCCCGGGCCGTATTGATCGGAAGATCAAAGTCGGCCGCCCGAACAAGGAGGCAGCCGCCGAGATTTTGAAGGTGTATTTGACCGCGGATCTGCCGTTGGATGCCGAACTGGTGAAGGAACGGGGCGATGAGCAGGCGCCGGCAGTGAACCGGCTCGTCGAAGACATCATCGAGTCGATCTTCCGCCGAACAGAGGACACTCGGCTGCTGTCGATCAGGCTCAGGAACGGTCAGAACAAGGTGCTGTACCGAGGCGATCTCGTCAGCGGAGCCATCTTGGCGTCGATCGTTCAACGTGCCAAGGAAAAGGCGATCGATCGGACGGTTCAGACGGGGAAGCCGGCTGGATTGCAGGCGGAAGACTTACGAGGTGCCGTCACTGAGGAATTCCGAGAGGGTGACATGTTACCGCCGGATGATGCGGCGGAAGAGTGGTTGAAGCTCCTGGATCATCACCCGGAACAGGTCGTTGGAATCTCCTCCTTCCGGCGTGGCCGTCAGACCGAAGAACGCCTCGTGAATCAGATCATTTAGGAGTCGCATGTCAGAAAGTCGTCAAGTCCAAGATCGTGGAGTTCGACTTTGTGACTTTTGACGTAAGGACCATCTCCATGCCTCTTTTCGGAATTGAAACCGAGTACGGAATCACGAGGGATGACGTCCCTGAGATGGATCCGGTCGTCGAGTCGATGGAATTGGTACGAGCCCATCTTGCCGCTTCCTTCGAGCGGCGTTGGGACTATGCCGGTGAAGATCCGCATGAGGATGCCCGCGGCTTTCGTGTGTCGGGCTTGCAGCAGGATAGAGAGGAGGATGAGTTCGCGCAACGCGATGCTCATCGCCCTTTTTCCTTCCATGACATGAAGAGTGACTTGGTATTGCCGAATGGCGCCCGATTCTACAACGACCATACGCATCCGGAATACTCCACGCCCGAATGCCGAACGCTGCGAGACCTCGTGGCTCAGGATCGGGCGGGAGAACGCATCGTCCTCCGTGCCGCCCAGCGTCGCAATCGAATCCTCGGCGGAGCGCATGTTCGTCTCTATAAGAACAACACGGATTTCCACGGCCACAGCTATGGCTGCCACGACAATCATCTCGTCTCGCGGGCCGTTCCCTTTTCAGCTCTTGTAGCCGGTCTTGTGCCGTTTCTCGTGAGCCGACAAGTCATCGCCGGTGCAGGAAAGGTGGGCACGGAAGCCCAGGAGTCGGGACATGTTCCAGGACGGTATCAGCTCTCGCAGCGGGCGGATTTCATGGAGGCTGAGCTAGGCGTCGATACGATGCATAACCGGCCCATTCTCAATACCAGGGATGAGCCTCATGCAGATCGTAAGAAGTATCGCCGGCTCCACCTCATCATCGGCGACGCCAATATGTGCGAGTATGCGACCGTACTGAAGGTCGGAACGACCAGGCTGGTGCTTGATCTAATCGAGCGGGGAGCTCAGCCTCACATTGAGTTGGATCAGCCGGTGGCGGCAGTCAAACAGTTGTCACGCGATCCTGACCTGAAAGCAGCGGTTCGTCTGAACAACGGACGAAGGCTTTCAGCTTTGGAACTGCAAGAAGAGTACTGCGAGGCGGCACGTCGTGAGTTAGCCGGATCGGATGAGGAAACGGATTGGCTGCTGGCCCACTGGAGTGACACGTTGCGTCTGCTGTCTCAAAACCGCTCACAGTTGGTGGGGAAACTCGATTGGGTCACGAAACAGTGGCTGCTCGAAACCTTCATGGAAGAAGAACGGATCGGTTGGGATGATCCTTGGTTGGCCAGTTTGGATCTGGAGTATCACAATGTAAATCCCGAACAAGGGCTGTACCTGGGATTGGAGGCCGATGGAAAAGCGTGGCGGATGACGACCGACGAGGGGATAGAGGAGGCGGTTCGGAACGGGCCAAGAGATACGCGGGGCGGGTTACGGGGAATCTGTGTGCAGCGATTTCCCGACCATATTCAGTCGATGCAATGGGAGCGGATTCAATTCGCCGGGGGCTTGCGTTCGCACTCTCTCGACATGGGAGATCTCTTTGAGCCACAGGAAGTTAGACGATGCATCGATGTCTTCACACAGGCCCATTCCCCTGCCGATGCATTGGCAACGTGGAGCCGCAGAAAGGACGTGGAAACATGATACACAATATGATGCCGGAACGGCGTGAGGGGCCAGCCGATCCCATGCCGAAGTCGCCGAGTCCGCTGGAAGAAGGCGGCGGGCCGAGACGGCCGGATACCGGATCGCCGGAAAAGGATAGCTTAATGAAACGCATGCGGAAGGTCGATCCCAAACAGGCGGAAAGGTATCGGCAACGAACCGGGGAATAGACGTTGTTCGGTAATCGTTAAGCGCCAGAATTGGAATGTAGTCTTCACTCGATGAACGTATAACGAATAACGCTTCACGAAGCAGGTATGGGCATGCAGGGAGATTTCTATCAGCTCTTGAGAGAACAGGGATATGTTTTGGGAATGCCGGGTCCGGCCGGAGCAAGGCAGGAACTGACGACTGCCACAACGATCCTCGCGTTCAAGTACCGAGATGGTGTGCTGGTCGCCGGGGATCGGCGTGCGACAGCCGGCAACATGGTGATGTACGACCGCACCGACAAGGTGTTGGAGATCGACCGGCACAGCGTCATGGCGATCGCCGGAGTGCCGGCTACCGCCTATGAAATGGCGCGCATTCTTGAACATTCCTTCAAGTATTACCGACGGACACAACTTCAGGAACTCAGCTTTGAGGGAAAGCTTCGGGCATTGTCCAAACTGTTGAAGGATAATGTCGCGGCGGCCCTAGCTGGAACTGGAGCGGTCGCACCGATCTTTGCCGGGTACGATGTCGGGCAAGAAGCAGCGAAGATCTATTTTTACGATATTCTCGGCGCGGAGTTCGAGGGAGTGGAATATGCCGTATCCGGGTCGGGTTCCCCCACGATCCGAGGGATCCTTCATTATTTGAATACGTGGGGCGAACAGCCCCTGAGTGCGATGCCTGAGGAGCAGGCCGCCGTCCAGGCATTGCGGCTGTTGACGAGTGCGGCGGAATTCGACAGCGCGACCGGTGGAGTCAACCGCGAAGCCGGTCTCTATCCGGTCATCAAATTCATCACGGCCGGCGGTATCGCGATGATGCCGGATCTTCGGCTCCGGTCGCTGTTCGAATCAAAAGTTTCGAGAAGGACGTAAGAGGCATTCTACATGTATGAAGAACCCTATCGGTGGGTAGAAGCGGTCGGGAATCGTCGACACTATCTCGATGATCAGCTGAAGGAGGGATCCCCTGTCGTCGGGGTCTCGTACGAGAGCGGCATTCTGCTCATGACGATGAGTAAAGGTACGCCGAAGCTCTATGAAATTTACGATCGCCTTGCTCTCGGAGGAATGGGACATCCGGCCGACCTGGAGAAACTCCGCTTCAATCTATTGGAGATGGCTCACGTCGAAGGCTTCAATCGCTCCGCCTCTGATGTAACCGGAAGCCGCCTGGTGAAGTACGGCATTGCCCCCGTCATCAAACAGGCGTTTGAAGAAGTGTTCAAGGCTCCCTTTATCGTGAAAATACTACTGGCAGAGTTAGGTCAGAAAGCCGGCACAGACGGTTTCTTGACGATCAGTTACGATGGGACCTTTGAAGAAAAGAAGCGGTACGCGGTGCTCGCGGCGACATCGGCGGTTGAGCAGGCGATGACCGAGTATCTCGGCCAGCAGTCCGTTGTGTCTCTGGGTGATGCGATCGATGCGGCGATTCGTACCTGGGCCGTCGGCAATCGAGCGCAACAACTCGCACTCGATGCCGAGGGAGACCACGACGAAACGAAAGCGGGTCAGCCGGTGGCGGATGCCGGGTCACTTTATGCCCATCTTCGTCGGTGTGTTGCCGGGAAGACAATCGAATGTGCCCTGCTTGACCGCCAGGTGCAAGGAACCTCAAAGTACCGAACGGTCGGAGCCGATGAGTTGGGAACACTGCTTCCCGAGGATCTGAGTCCATCGATTACGTAATCACATGCTGCATCGTATCTTCGGTTTAGAGACTGAATACGGCCTCTTGATCCACGCGGACCGGCCGGACCATTCCCCGACCTGGTTTGCGCACCAGATCCGGGATCATCTGTTCCATGTTCAGCGGCGCGGCGTGTTGGATTTGCACCATCGGGGGCATGACGAGCCTCCCGGCAATGGGGGATTTCTCACCAACGCCGGACGAGTCTATGTGGACATGGGGCATTTAGAGTATGCCTCTCCGGAATGCCACTCTCTTATGGACGTGGTGGCGTCGGACCGCGCCGGGGATTTCCTGCTGCAGCGAGCTCTTGAGGACCTCGGCTTCGCAGAGCACGTGTCGCTGATCAAGAATAACGTCGATCATGAGACGGATGCGACGTTCGGGTCGCATGAGAATTATTTAGTGTCTCGGCGGTTCCCCTTTTCCAGGCGCGGGTTGACTCCGCTCGTGACGTTTCTGGTGACCAGGCAGATTTTTACCGGCTCGGGGCGCATCGGGTCAGCCGCCTTGCAGGATGCCTGGATTCAGACGGATCGGTTGATCGTTCCGCGCTCGGCGATGGGTGGACCTCGTGTATCGGAACTGCCCTTTCAAATCTCGCAACGTGCGGACTATATCGTGAACGATTTTTTTGAATGGGTGCAGCACAATCGGGCGATTGTGAACACGAGAGACGAGCCGTTGGCGGATCCCAATCAATACCGACGGATTCATCTGCTCCTGGGCGATTCAAACATGGCCGAATATGCCACCGCCTTGAAGCTCGGAACGACGGGATTGGTGCTGCAGCTGATCGAGGAAGGACATGCTCCTCACGATCTGGAGATCGACGAACCAGTGGAAGCACTCCAGGAGATTTCCCAAGATCAGGAACGGCGATGGATCGTGCGGCTGCAGTCTCACAAGACGATGTCGGCGTTGGACATTCAAGAACGATTTCTTGACCGTGCCGTTCAGCATTACAAAGGGCAAGATGAGGAAACCGATTGGATCCTGGCCCAATGGGCATCGGTGCTCCACGATTTGCGCGGCGATTATCAAAATCTCGTGGGGCGTGTCGATTGGGCGTCCAAACTCTGGTTGCTGGAATGCTTCAGGGACGCGGAACAGACCGACTGGACCGATCCCATGCTGAAAAGTTTGGATCTGGAGTATCACAATCTGAATCCTGCCAAAGGGTTGTATCACGGATTAGTGGAAGAGGGGCGTGCTCCGCGTGTGACGACGGACAGCCTTATCCATCGGGCGATGGAAACTGCGCCGAAAAACACCCGCGCCTACGGGCGCGGTGAACTGGTCAGATATCTTCTGAATGAATGTTCTCCGGTCTCAGTCTCGGATCAGTTGCCGTCTCCCGATGGATTGTTCCCTACCTATGTCATCAATTGGTCGATCTTTCAGGTGCGTGGCCGTCCCCCGTTTGCCATGCCGGATCCGTTTAAGACCTATGTGGAGGAGGTGCGGACACACCTTCAACACATCGTCGTCTAAGCTGTTCAGATTCGGGAATGACAGTTTGTTTCTCAGCCGGAATCCCCCCGTGGTAAGCTTCTGTTCATGCGGTGGACGGTGAACGTTGGCGTCTAGCTGCATGAGAGGAGCGTGATGACGGTCAAGAAGTGGGTGATGGTCTATGGCGTCGCCCTGGTGCTGACGTTTATCATCGCCGTGACTCTTGGACAAGTGGCGTTATTTCGAGAAACCTCGATGGGGAAACTTCGTGCATCGGACCTAGTCCAGTTCGCTGGCTACAGCGGTTCACTGGCGATCGGGTGGCAGGGCGCCCAAGAGTTGGCGAAGCATCCTCCAACGGAATGGAAGTGGCTAGTGCCGTTTCAAGGCCTCATCGTGCCTCTCGCGACATTGATGGCAATCGCCGTTGCGTATAGCGTACTGCTCTTTGCTCTTGAACCGTTCTTGGGAAAATCCGGTACGGTGATCTACAACTGGGTCTTTATTGCGGCCATCGTTGCCGACAGTATCTGGCTCGTCTTGAGTTGGGTCTGGAAGTGCGCTCCTCTCGTCGCAGCTATGGAGTCTTATAAGTTTCGCAAAGCCGCCTAGCTGTCCTATTGTGAGGACAGCCTGACGCAGCGTCAGTTATAGCTTCCCGAGCAAAAAGTCCAAAATTCGGTTTTCCGCCCAGTAAGGGTCCTCTCCATTCCGGCTCCAATGGAAAAACCCGCAATGGCCTCCATGGCGTGGCGCGACTACACGAATACGAGGGTTCGTTTGAATCTTCGGTGTGGTGAACATCGAGTAGGGAATAAACGGGTCGTCTTGAGCGGTGATGATGAGGGTAGGAACCGCCATGGTGTCGAGTACGTGGCGTGCGCCGGCCCGGTCGTAATAGTCCGCACCGTCGCGATAACCGCCGTCATGAGCCGTATAGCGATCGTCAAATTCGCTGATTGTGGTGATCTGATCGAGTTGGGCAAGGTCCCATTTCCCCGGCTGCAGGACCGCCTTTCTCCGCAGCCTGGACTTTAATCGCATCAAAAAATGACGATGGTAAATAAAATTGCGAGGTTCTTCCAAAGCTTGAGCGCACACGATCGGGTTGATGTTCGGGCAGACGGCTGCAATGCCAGCTAGAGCTGGTTCGGTCTGACCCAGCTCGCCGCCGGCTTTGAGGACCAGATTCCCACCCATGGAATAGCCGACCAGCCATATATGGCTGAACCCATCTCGGTGGGCAAGGTCATGGAGGATCGCGCGGTAGTCTCCGCTCAAGCCGCTGTTATAAAGGGTTGGAGAGAGATGTTCGGTTCCACCACACGTACGCTGATTCATGCGAATGACGTTGAAGCCGGCACGATAGGCCTTTGCCGCAATACCGCGCATGTACCTCGATTCGCTGCAGCCTTCCAGGCCATGAACCAGCACCACTGTGGGTGATGCCTGACGATCATCTTGCCAATGACAGAACCCCAGAAGCCGTGCACCGGGTTCAACCGGAAATAAACGGGACTCCTGAGGCAATCCTGCCAAGGATGTGTCCCGCGGCACATAGCGAGGCACAAGGGTCATGAGGTGCGCGTTCCTGAGGGCTGGCGGAGGCTGGAATGACGCGGCGACATCAATCATTGCAAGATCATTCATTGTATCGAGTTTGCTCCGTTGTGCGAATAGCTGGTGGATTCCTGAAAATGCCATTCGATTCATATCCAAGGCTTCACATGGGAGGTCAAAAGCGCACCCTCATTGTACTGGAGGCACGTCCACGGGTGTCGGCGATGTCATGAGATGATGCGAGAAGTGAAGATGGATTACCACGGGAGACGGCAACCTTGCCATGAGAATGAGGATGGAAATACCTCAATGCCTCTACACCACACCATCTGGGTGGCGCAAGACGATCGTTCATCCAAAAGATGTCGGGGGTTGAAGATCGTCATTGATTCCGTAACCGGACAGTGAGTGCCGAAGGTCAGTGATAGGCACGCGCCATGCGGTGAACTTTGATGCATTGGAATGTGCAGCGCGATTCGTAGCGGACGCGAATGGGGTGCATGCCCATGCACCCCATGTAGTAGCAGCTACCCATGCGAGGATTGATTTGCCGACCAGTGCGGAGTTCCAGAAATTTCACGCTATACGCAAGTGAGACGTTCCGTTCTTTCCTGACTGGCTCCGTGAGTTGGCCGATGCGACCTAGGAGCGTGAATTACTTCAGAAGACGGGATGTTGGAGTTTGATATCTAGGGTAGCTGAATCATGGTTTGGGCGGCTGCCATGGATTCCAGGGTGCGTATGAACATATCTAGGGGGTATATCTGCCAGACTTTGAGGAATGGAGCCCGGGTACTGGGAGCGATTATCATCTTGCTACTGCCTAAATGAGGTAAAAGCGAAGCCGAGCATAATAAGGGAGAAGGAATGGCAAATCGGCGATAAAAGATAAATTGGCTCCCCGGGCAGGACTCGAACCTGCGACCAGCCGGTTAACAGCCGGCTGCTCTACCAACTGAGCTACCGGGGAACAACAGATCAATCCAAGGAAGAGGCCATTCTAGCAAAACTTTTCGCGCAATAGGGAGATTTTTTAGACGTCGAAATCCTCGGTCTCGTCCTCGTCGGATGAGGCGTCGGTATTGCCTTCAGCCAGAGCCGCATAATGCCTGGCCCAGGTGAGGTACAGATTGCCGCTATCGCGCATGGTATCGGCAGCTTTAGCTAGTTTCTCGACGAGTTCAGGATCTTTGCCGGTGGCTTGAATGGACGCTGCTCGTCGTTCAATGGCTCTGGGGTATTCATTGATCAAACCGGCAATTTCTCTGAGCAGTTCCTCAATGACGTTGTCTTCATTTTCCATGTGGCCCTCGCTGGACAGCAATAAAAAGCCCCATAGCGTTGACGCTATGGGGCTTTTCCCATTCAAACCGATAGGGCTCAACCCTGGTAGGCTTGCCCCAAGGCGGCGGATTCACCCTTTTTGGTCATCAACTGGCCGGTCGCGGTGACAGCCTGCATGACGATGGCGTTATGCTTAGCCGCATCGCAGACCACGACGCAGAGTTCGCACCCCTTGCACCTGTCAATGGTCACTTCTGCAACCATCTTGCTGACGTTCAGATCCAGACAATTGGCTTCCGGGCAATACATGATGCAGAGCCGGCAGCCTTTCTTGGCCGTACACTTTTCATCGATGACTTGCGCGACGTTATACATTCAAATAGATCCTTCTTTTTACGCAGCGACGGTCGGATTGCCGACCCGCAACTCGACTTTGTTCTTCTCCGCCCACTCACTGGCGATCTCATATGCCCGCTTGACCGTCGCCAGGTTCTTCTGCAGCAACATTTCTTTCTTGGCGAACTTCTTCTTGATGGCTTCGTCCAATGAGGCGGTACCGCCAGACGCAACGAACTTCTTGCCGAATCGCTCTTGCAGGGCCCCATCAAGGGCCTCCATCGACACGCATTTGGTAATGCCGGCCACCGAGCCGATCATTGTCATGTTTGTGGACAATTCGGTACCCGCAATCTCAATCGCGATTTCCGTGCCAGGAATGTAGAATACGGCTACGTTTAAATCTTTAAGCCGCTCGACGTCTTCCTCGGACAGTAGATTTTGTCCGGAGTTGATGATAACGACGCCACCTTCCTTGATGCCGGAATAGAATGGCATCGTGTAGCTCTTGCCCATCGTGATGACCTGAGGATGGAAGACTTGGATCACATCGGGAAACACCAGTTCTCCTCGATCATAGATCCGCTCAATACCGATCCGGCAATAGCTCTCTGCTGGCGCCATGCGTTTTTCAGCGCCAAAGAACGGATTCGATATGGAAAATTTCCCATCCCGGTTGGCGGCCATGGCCATGACATGAGCGGCCGTGACCGCGCCTTGTCCCCCGAGCCCTGACATTCGGATATTGAGTCGCTTCTTGATCATGTAGGGCCTCCGTCTAATTGGCTTGTGCCTGTGCAGCCAACTGCTTGGCCGCTGCCTTCCGTTCCTTGTCTTTGGCCGCCAGTTCTGCCAACAGTTGCTTCGCGGGCTCGCTGATGTATTCCTTGTAGGCGAACCGCTCGGTCGGCTTCTCAGAGTCACGCATTTCCTGCAAGCCTTCCATGCTGTTCTTGCCGATCTCCAGAATACAGGGCGTATAGAGCTGTAGATAGGTCGGGCCGATTTCTCGGGCGATGTGCACCGCATTGCGGATGACCTTTTCTACCAACGACGGCTTGCTGACCGTGCAATTCACGACGTAGTGGCAACCGGACTCGCGGGCGATTTCCGGCAGACGGACCTTGTCGAACAGCTTGCCGACCGGCGCCATCTTGGCCACGAAACCCTTCTGCATGAGGCCGCTCTCCTGGCCGCCGGTGTTGGCATAGAGTTCGTTGTCGAAACAGATAGTCGTGAACTTCTCTTGCCGGAACCAGGCTTGCAGGGTCATATCCAGACCGATGTCCACGGTGGCGCCGTCACCGGCGAGGACGACAACGTCTTTTACACGACCAGGAAATCTGACGCTGAGGGCGCGCTTGAGACCTGACGCGATGGCGTTCTGGTTGCCGAACAAGGAGTGGATGTTGTGAACGGCGACCATAGGGAACACCAGACTGGTACAACCGGTGGAACCAACCATGACCGTATCCTCGGGGTTGGGGAGAGAGGCCAATATATATCGAAATGCCATGGACTCGGGACAGCCGGCGCAAAGTGAGTGTTGCTCGATAAGCTCCTTCGAGGTTCCGATGTCTTTCCACCCGCGGTCTTCCTTGCCGTACGTCGCGCTCTTTACCAGATCCTGATAATCCGACGGCATGATGTCATACAGGGCTTCGGATATTTGGATGCGTTCCTTGCTCATATATATGCCTCCTCCGTGTCGCTCGTGAGAGCGGACAAGTTCGCGATCAGTGTAGTTCAGCTTCCACGGCCAGCCAGGGAGAAGGTCTTCATCCCTAGCGCTGTCTTAATTTCCGACACGATGATTTCCGGCGGCATGGTCATGCCACCGCACACGTGTGGACCGGCATGGACCCGATGATGATTCGGGATGGTGGCCCGGATTTCTTTTGCCAACCAACCGGTCACGTTGAACTCCGGCACGAAGATATGCTTCGCGTTCTTGGTAGCCTCACGAATTTCATCTTCGGGCCATGGACGCAGCGTCTTCACCTTCACGAGGCCACAGCGGACGCCTTCGTCTTCCAGCAACCGGATCGCTTCTCGTCCCTGTGAAACAGCGGTGCCTGAGGCGACGATCATGATGTCTGCATCGGTATTCTCAGTATCGATCAGCCCATTGAGCCAGTGGATGGAATGCTTCCGTGAGCGTTCCACTGCTGCCCAGATTTCCTGTTGCCAGCTCGCGTGGGTGGCGTAGCTGATGTAGTTGCTTTTCATGACAAATGGGTCGCGCATCATGCGAACCGGTGGACACTCCATATCCATGCAGGGTACCGGCGAACGATAGGGATCATACGGCGGCAAGCACATATCCGTAGGTGTGAGTTGCACGACGTCTTTTGTGTGCGTCACAAAGAATCCGTCGCAACAGAGCGCGAGCGGCAGATGCACATCCGGTTCTTCCGACACGATATAGCCCTTCAAAATCCAATCAAAGAAGTCTTGAGCGGTTTCCGCATGCCACACCAACATGCCTGTATTGAGCAGGTATGCAATTTCAAGCGTGTCAGGCTGGATCGAAAGTGGGGAGTTGATGCCGCGGCAAGTGACAATCATCTGGATCGGCAACCGAGCCCCAGCCCACATCGGAAAGTTTTCCATGGCCCGCATCGTGCCTGGGCCGGCAGTTGTCGTGAATACTCGGGCACCACCAAACGAGGCCCCGGCACATTGCGACATGACCGCGAATTCGCTTTCGCCGCGGAAGTAGTCGCCTATGTAGCCTTCAGCGAACAATTCGCCGATCAGTGCTGCCGCCTCTGATTGCGGGGTGATCGGGTAAGCGATCATTACGTCGCAACTGGCGCGACGGATGGCTTCCTTAATGACTTCCGATCCCGTGAAGAACGATGGGGTACGGGGTGCTTCATGCAACATTTTCCACGGATCGGTAAACGTCTGGCCTTTTTTATTCTGTGTTCCTATGACGGATTTTGTTTCTGCCATGGGTCCAGCCTCCTTTTCACGCGGATTCACACGCACAGGATTCCGACGGCTTAGTTTCTGGTCGAGGTCAAGCGCGGTTGAACGGTCCCCTTCAATCGCTTGATCGTATCGGCCAGCTTCATGATCTTTTCCACCGACGCATCGCGGAACGATAGCATGGCGTCTTCGTGACCGGCCTGGGCACACATGGCGATCGTGTAACAGGATGTGCCACCGCGAATGATTTTAAGCGATAGATTGGCTTGGTGGCAATGAACGCCGACGAACATGCAACAGTCGATCTTGTTGTGCCAGATCGTCAGATTCGGATGGTTGGGGTTGATTTCAACTTCCGGATTGATCTTCGGGTACTTGGGCCGATAGTCAGGCATGGGGATCAGCATTGCCCTTTGGCCGGGCTGGACGCATTCCTTCAGCGTGTTAAAGAGGTGCCGAATGGCCGTAGCTTTCTTAGCCGCCTTTTCATTCCAGGCCCACAGGACCAACGGACCGGGGAAAATTGTGGGGACCTTCGCCATTAAAAACTGGCGCGCAGCTTCCTCATAGGCTTTTTCTTCGGAAGCGATGACGCCATTGATATGGGCTTCACCTGGGTTCGGCAGCCGTATACCCATGCTGGCGGCGGCCGGGGGAAGAAAGTGTTCTGGTCCTGGGAGCACACGGTACTCGCTCATCACGGCCTATACTCCGGAAAAATTAGGTTGATGAAAGAATGATGATTTTTCACGTACTTGTTCTCTGAGACACTCTAAGCTGTTTGCGTACTCTTCTTCAAGATCACAGAAGACCCAGCTTAAGGAGCTTTTCGGGCCACTATTTGGTGGATAGCTTAGGCCCTTTGCCCCCATCATCCCGTTGGAAGGTCGTCAGTGTCGAGAGGTGGAGATCGACGTATTATAGGTGTCGATCTTTTCGGTTGTCAAATGAGTGTATGTGGCATGACAAGATTATGAAACAGAGACGGTGTGGGGCCGAAGGTTAAAGACCCTAGACCAGAGTTAAACGTAAGTGTGGGATTGTTGCTTACGGAAGCTGTTCACAGGCAGCCTTTGCTCCGAGCATGCAGGCGTGCTCAAGGTCTTCCTTGGCCGAATGCCCTTGCAGCTCTTTCTTGTAGAGCTCGGCTCGCGCAAGCAGAGCTTGCCTATCAGTGGGATCGGCTCGCAGGATCGCACTAAGGTCTGCTATGGCTTGGGGTGCCTGGCCCAACTTCTTGTAAACATCGCTTCTGAGCCAATAAGCCTCCTTTTGGTATGGAATCCAACTGTCAGGAGTATTCGGAGACAAGCACTTCTGTAAGACAGTCAGGGCAGATGACCATTGCCGCAAGGAAACCAATTTACGAGCCTCGGCTGTATACAAATTGATAAGGCGATGGCGTGCCAAATCAAAAAAAGGATCCAACTCAAGTATTTGTTCGAATGAGTGAGCGGCTTCGACAGGCCGATGCAGCCATGTGTTGACGTCTCCTTGGCCGAGAAGAGCCCAAGTATTTCTGGAATCAATGAGAACGGCTCGATCGAAATCCATACGAGCATTGTCGATATATTCCGAGTATTCGTTCGGGTTGGACTTATTCGAGTAGGCGGCGGATGCGAGCCGTAGATACGTTTGTCCGCGTACGACCAAAGGGTCGACAGACTGAGGGTCTAGAGCGGCTGCCTGTGAGAGTAAATCTAGTTTCACCGTCAGGTGTGGTGAGCGAATCGCTTTCTCCACCAATATTCGAGTTTGCTCGCGAACTTTCGTTTGGCCGGGAGGCTCTATGGTGAGCATTCGCACACTGGCGGGGGCGGTTCTTAGTTCATAAAGCTGAGCCTTGAGTTCCACGTTTTCTTTCTGAAGCCGGCGGAAGTGTTCGGCAAGCCGTTCCTCGGATTGCCAACGTCGAACGGCTGCATGAAGATTGTCCAGGTCGACAACTGCTCGAATACGAACATAGAAGTTTGGTCGATCACTTTCGAAGAAACGTCGCGATTCCAGGATATCGGTTTTTGTTATTGCGGCAGCGATCGTACGGATCTCCAATGAGCTGGCCTGGAAACCCTTCCCCCGCGCAGCTTGTTCTACATCATGGAAGGTGGACTCGATATACAGGCCGGCTTCTTCAACCGCTCGACGCTGAGCCAACCGGAGGACTCGTTCTTCTGCTATCGCGAGCGTGTCGCCATCTCCCATCACATAACGCCCTTCGGTCACGACGGTGGTCTCTGAAGCATATGCAGACTGATACAAGATGAAAAAGGAGACGACGAAAAGAACTCTTTGTGCGCGTCTCAAGTTCATATGAGGACTATACCGCTCGATTGAACCTTGAGCAATGCTTCCTGCGGGGAGGCCGATATAGGGGAAATATGACAATATATGCGGAAGTGAGCGAGAGAGCCTACTAGATTGGTTTGGGGAATACCTGCAGAAACGGGTGAATTTCAACCCGTTCAAAGACGCCATAAACCGTATATGGGTCATGCCGGACGAAATCTTCCACCTCCTTCTCTGTCTCAAATTCCAGCACCAGTAGGCTTCCAGCCTTATCCGTAAGAGGGCCCGCCAAGACAACTCGGCCCTGTTTATCCAGCGATTCCAGGCTGGCTAAATGAGCGGCCCGATGGATTTTCCGTTTGGCTTCCCCTCCTGGGCTATCGTAGCCGATGATGACGAACTTCATGCTTATGATTCCGATTGCGCACCGTTACTGCACTTGATCTCGATGGAGGAGGAGCAGGAGAGCTAGGTGGGATCTCCTTCAATGGGACGACGATCCTTGTAGCCTGTTGTAACTTCGTGCCACCAGCGAATTTCTTTCTCGCCAAGTTTCCAACACAAATAGACAACGCGGCCTTCGCGGATATGAGGAAAGTCACAGAGGCCAAGATCGATGTCCTTGACGACCACTCCCATCTCGTGGATAGCATGTAGATTGGTGCTGATGTCCTGAATGCTTTTCACATAAGAGGCACCGGCTGGCGTCCCACCTCCGAAACATGCATTGGCCGACGCGTATCTTGCT
Source organism: Nitrospira sp. SG-bin1 (assembly GCA_002083365.1). NCBI lineage: Bacteria > Pseudomonadati > Nitrospirota > Nitrospiria > Nitrospirales > Nitrospiraceae > Nitrospira > Nitrospira sp. SG-bin1. Next base: position 156,984 of record LVWS01000038.1, read on the forward strand.
TCGGTGCGGGTTCGCATCAGCACGGTCTTACCTTCCTGGATAGTTGACAAATGCAACTGGAGTTGAGGGATAAGCTGATTGGCCTCAAAGACAGAAAACACGCGGCCAGGGCTGGTTTCGTTTTCGTCACGTGCCATGTGGTGCGCGCCGTATCGCCATTGTGTTCAATGTGTAACACACTTTAAATTCGAGGAACAACCTGTAAAGCACAGGACTCCAGGATAGGCCGATGCACCATTGCTAATAAATAATTGAGTAGGCGGGACAAAATCTGTATGCCAGTTGACAATCGGTTAATGGCTGGGTATCATCAAGTCAGCATCTAGATCTGAGCTGATCTCTCCATCAAAGAAATCAAGTCCTGAACCTGTCCCGATTAAATCTAGCAGCAGTGAAAGTAAAGTGACTTAAGTTGGTCAATCAAAGACTGTGCTTGGGCCGGAGAACCTGGAGACGACAGACTTGCCCTCGCACGAAGCAAGCGACAAACTTCCACAAGCTATTCCAACCCGAGTCAGACCAAAGACCTAAAGCTCATCGGCACGATCAAGATTACGTTTGGCATGGCTAATCAGTTTCGAGCGAATTCTTTTAAATGGGAACCGAGCCAAGGCTCGAGAGGAGTTGTATGTCAGTAGCTAGGGGGGAAGTAATGCATCTTGCAGAACTGAAGCAGAAGTCCATCGCAGACCTGAATGACGTCGCTCGGGACCTCAAAATCGAAGGGGCGGCCAATTTGAGGAAACAGGAGTTGATCTTTGCGATCCTCCAAGCCCAGACGGAAAAAAACGGCGTGGTTTTTGGGGAAGGGGTTTTGGAAACCCTTCCGGACGGATTCGGTTTCCTGCGGGCGCCTGATTCCAATTATCTGCCGGGTCCAGACGACATTTACATTTCTCCCTCCCAAATTCGTCGGTTCAACCTTCGCACGGGTGACATCGTATCGGGGCAAATTCGTCCTCCGAAAGAAAGCGAGCGGTATTTCGCTCTCCTCAAGGTCGAGAAAGTCAACTACGAAGACCCGGAAGTCGCTCGAGATAAGATTCTCTTCGACAATCTAACGCCACTCTACCCTGAGGAACGGATCCAATTGGAGTTTGACCGAGAAGAATACTGCACCAGGGTCATGGATCTCATCACGCCGATCGGTAAAGGTCAGCGCGGATTGATCGTCGCTGCCCCTCGTACCGGTAAGACGATGCTCCTCCAGGCGATCGCCCGGGCCATTCTCAAAAATCACAAGGAAGTCACACTCATTGTTTTGTTGATTGACGAACGACCGGAGGAAGTGACCGATTGGCAGCGACAAGTGAAGGCGGAAGTCATCAGCTCCACGTTTGATGAGCCGGCACAGCGGCATGCCCAAGTGGCTGAAATGGTGTTGGAGAAAGCGAAGCGGCTCGTCGAGCACAAGAAGGACGTGGTCATCCTCCTGGACAGCATCACCCGCCTTGCGCGGGCCTACAACACCATCGCACCGCCCAGCGGCAAGGTACTCTCCGGAGGTCTCGATTCCAATGCGCTTCAGCGGCCGAAACGCTTTTTTGGAGCGGCTCGCAACATAGAGAACGGCGGGAGTTTGACCATCATGGCTACGGCACTTGTCGATACGGGTAGCCGTATGGATGACGTTATCTTCGAAGAGTTCAAAGGGACCGGTAACATGGAGGTTCATTTAGACCGTCGGTTGGCGGACAAGCGCTTGTTCCCGGCGATCGATATCAGTCAATCCGGAACGAGAAAAGAAGAACTGTTGGTGGATAAGGATCGCCTGAACAAGATGTGGATCCTCCGTAAGGTGCTCAGTCCCTTGGGAACGATGGAGGCCATGGAATTCCTGATGGATAAGATCGGGGGGACCAAGAATAATCAAGAGTTCCTGCAATCGATGAACCGATAAGGGGTACTTGTTTCTTGCGGTGGCTTCAGATAAAGTATCGCCCCTTGAGAATAGGTCCAAGACATTTGCAATTCTTCCCTAAGGAGTCCTGGCTCATGCAGAAGGGCATTCATCCGGTCTACCGAGAGGCGACAGTTCACTGTGCCTGCGGAAATTCGTTTAAGACACGTACCACCATCGGTGACATCAGCGTCGACATCTGCTCCAATTGCCATCCGTTCTTCACCGGTACCCAAAAGATCGTCGACACCGAAGGGCGTGTTGAGCGGTTCAAAAAGAAGTACGCGAAGAAGGGGAAGTAGCGCACCACCTTGGTAGAAAAGAGACCCTGCTTCGCGTGTGAAGCAGGGTCTCTTTTTTTTGTCGCGGTGGTGTGCCACTGAAGGTCGAGGTATGAAGCGATGGAAGCAGTCTTGCTCAAGAAATGGGAGAGTCTCGCCTCTCGGTTTCAAGAGTTGACCGATCAGCTCATGGATCCGTCCGTCGTCAGCCAGCCGGGCTTGTTGCACAGGTTGAGCAAGGAGCGGACCGATCTTGAGCCGGCGGTCAGACTTTTTGAAGCGTATCGGGAGAATGTGAAACAACTGGAAGACGCGCTGGGGATCCTCGCCGATCCGTCGGCGGGTACTGAGCTGCATAAGCTGGCCGCGGAAGAGAAAGTCGAGTTGGAACGGCAACGGATCGCAGTCGAAGAGCAAGTCAGAGAATTGCTAATCCCAAAGGACCCGCGGGACGAGAAGAGCTTGGTGCTCGAAATTCGCGCCGGGACGGGTGGAGACGAAGCTGCATTGTTTGCCGGGGAACTCTTTCGGCTGTATGTCAAATACGCCGAAAAGAAGGGATTCAAGGTTGACACAGTTGAAGCGTCTGAAACGGGCATCGGAGGGTACAAGAACATCGTCGCCTTGATTGAGGGCAAGGGAGCGTATAGCCATTTCAAGTATGAAGCCGGCGTTCATCGGGTGCAGCGGGTTCCCGTCACGGAAGCGAGTGGCCGCATTCATACGTCGACGGTGACGGTGGCGGTCATGCCCGAAGTCGATGAAGTCGATGTCCAGATCGACGCGAAGGATTTACGGATCGATACCTTTTGCTCGTCGGGAGCCGGTGGACAGAGCGTGAATACCACCTATTCAGCCGTTCGTATCACCCATCTGCCCACTGGGGTGGTCGTGACGTGTCAGGATGAGCGATCTCAGTTGAAAAACCGGACCAAGGCCATGCGTACCTTGCGGGCCCGGATCGTCGATGCTGAACGGGAAAAACAAGAAGCAGAGATCGCGCAGAATCGGAAGTCTCAAGTGGGGTCCGGGGAGCGGAGCGAGAAAATCAGGACGTACAATTTCCCGCAGAACCGTGTTACGGATCACCGTGTCGGCATGACCCTTCACAAACTGGAATTGGTGATGGAAGGTGACCTTGACGAAATCGTTCAGGCGTTGAAGGCACAACAGCAGCAGGCTGAAACCGCCAACGTGTAAACGATGACCGCTCTTCGAGCCACAGATGCGAGAACGATCGGCCAGCTCATCGCATGGGCCCAGCGCTCGTTGGACTCGTCCGGAACGGCGAATACCGCTCAAGAGGCCCGATGGCTTTTGGCCCATGCTCTTGGAGTGAAGCAACATGAGTTGGTGAGTGGGGCTGACCATCCGGTGACGGCCGAACAACACACACGCGCCGCGGCTTTCGTCTCACGGCGGACTGCACGGGAACCGCTTCAGTACATTTTAGGTACGCAAGAGTTTTGCGGACTGGACTTTTGCGTCAATCCAGCGGTGCTCATCCCTCGACCGGAGACGGAGTTGTTGGTGCAGGCAGTCCTCAAGGAGGGAGGACTCACTGAAGCGTCGACGCTCGTCGATGTGGGAACAGGGTCCGGTTGCATCGCGGTGACGTTGGCGACCATCCTGAGCGGCATGCGAATCTTTGCCCTGGACTGTTCCAAAGACGCATTGACCGTTGCAAAGGAAAACGCGGAGCGACAGGGGGTCAGGGACAAGATTACCTGGGGAGAAGGGGATCTCTTGTCTTCATTGCGCACACATCACCTTGAGAAAATGGTCGATGTCGTTGTGTCCAATCCTCCATACATTGCCGAGGACGCGTGGGCCCATCTGCAACCCGAAGTCCGGGATTTTGAACCGCGGTTGGCGTTGGTCGCCGGGCAGAAGGGGACGGAATTTCATGAACGATTGCTCCACGATGCACGCGAACTCCTTGTGTCAGGTGGATTGCTCGTGATGGAACTGGGGCAGGGCCAAGCTGCCCTCGTACGAGAGGCAGCGGAGCAAATCGGAGGTTATACAGGGCTTCAAACCGTCAAGGATGAAGCCGGCATCGAACGAGTGATGATCGTGCGGCGGGCCGGTTAGGGGCATGGGATGGACGAAATCCTTATCAACGGCGGTAAACGATTGTCGGGTGAAGTCCGTATCAGTGGCGCAAAAAATTCCGCGCTGCCGATCCTGGCGGCCACCATTCTTGGCGGTGGTGAGTGCGTCATCACCAATGTTCCGAGGGTCGTTGACGTTTTGACGATGGGCAAACTCCTTGGGATTCTCGGGGCTCAGGTGTCTCATGAGGGGAATCGGGCGGTCATCCGAGTCGATGCGATCAAATCGACTGAAGCTCCCTATGATCTCGTCAAGACGATGCGGGCCTCGGTTTTGGTCCTCGGTCCCTTGGTTGCCCGCTGGGGTGAAGCCAAGGTTTCGCTCCCTGGAGGCTGTGCCATCGGCTCCAGACCGGTCAATCTTCATTTGGCGGGGTTGGCAAAATTGGGAGCGGACATTTCCATTGAGCATGGCTATATCACGGCCAAGGCGAAGCGATTGAGAGGTGACCGCATCTACTGTGATACGCCGACGGTGACTGGTACGGAAAACCTTATGATGGCAGCCTCGCTCGCCGAAGGGGTGACGGTGCTGGAAAATGCGGCCAGAGAACCGGAAATCGTCGATCTGGCGGATTTTCTCATCAAGCGGGGTGCGCGAATCCACGGGGCAGGAACCGACATGATTACGGTGGAGGGAGTGCGCGAACTGCATGGCGGAGACCACGAAGTGATCCCGGATCGTATTGAGGCCGGTACGTACTTGGTGGCCTCCGCCATCACTCGCGGCGACGTCACCGTCACTCATTGCCGTCCCAGGCACCTTGAAGCCGTGCTGATGAAGTTCCGTGAGGCTGGGGCCGACGTGCAGGAAGAAAAAGACAGTGTGCGTTTGACCATGCCGGACACGTTGCGAGGAACCGATGTGAAGACGTTGCCTTTTCCTGGGTATCCCACCGACATGCAGGCGCAAATGGTGGCATTGATGAGCCTGGCCGAAGGCACGAGCGTGGTCACCGAAACCGTGTTTGAGAGCCGGTTTATGCATGTCGAAGAATTGCGACGGATGGGAGCCGATATTCGTGTTGAAGCCAACCGGTTGGTGGTGACCGGACGCAGGAAGCTCACCGGAGCTCCGGTCATGGCATCGGACCTTCGTGCCAGCGCCGGTCTGATTATCGCCGGTTTGGCTGCAGAAGGACTGACTCAGGTCCAACGCGTGTACCATCTTGATCGGGGCTACGAGCGAATCGAAGAAAAATTAGGGGCTTTAGGGGCTGATATCCGGCGCCAAAAGGTTTCGACGAAGTCTCTGTAGGAGTCCCATGCTGACCATCGCGTTGTCAAAAGGAAAACTCATCGAATCCGCGCTGACGCTCTTTCGGAAAGCGGGGTACGAAATTTCCGGGTTGTCAGGAGAGAGTCGGCGGCTGATCTTTGTCAGCCCACAACATAACATGACCTTCCTCATCGTCCGACCCAGTGACGTGCCGACCTATGTGGAATACGGGGGGGCCGATGCCGGGATCGTCGGGAAAGACGTTTTGCTGGAGCAGGAAAGTGATGTATACGAACCATTGGATTTAGGATTCGGAGCGTGTAGAATCTCGGTCGCCGCGCTCCGTGGAGAGGGATCCACCGATCGCCTGTCGTCCAAGATTCGCGTGGCGACAAAGTATCCCCGGATCAGTGAGCGCTATTTCAATACGCGCGGGATTCCGGTGGAGATCGTCAAGTTATACGGCTCTATCGAGCTGGCTCCGGTGGTGGGGTTGGCGGATCGTATCGTCGATTTGGTCGAAACCGGCAGTACGCTGAAAGCCCACGACCTTGTGGAAGTGGAAGTCATTACGCAATCGACGGCTCGTTTCATCGTCAATCGCGCGAGCCTTCGACTCAAGCAGGAACCGTTGATGGCGTTGATTCGTAAACTCAGGGCGGTATTACCGAACCAGCGAGCACTATCGAGCAACGGGCGTCCTCGGACTGCCGGCGCGCGTCGAAAGAAGATGGTCCGTACATGAAGATTGTCACGCAGGCAGATCGCAGTTTTCTTCCTTCCTTGAAAAAAGCTGCGCTTCGAGGGCGGACGACCGGCGCAGCCGTGGAAAAAACCGTACGCAACATCCTGCAAGCCGTCGAGCGAGGCGGCGATAAAGCCGTGCTTCGTTACACCCTCCAATTCGACAAGGTCACGCTGAAGGCGGAGGCGTTACGTGTCACATCGGAGGAGATCAAGAGCGCCTACTTTCAGATCCGGAAAGACGAAGGCGATGCGCTGAGACTCGCCGCTCAGCGAGTGACATCGTTCCATGAGCGGCAACGGACGAAGACCTGGATGTATCAAGACGGCGATGCCACGTTAGGGCAGGTTGTCGGGCCGGTCGACGCAGTTGGGGTGTATGTGCCGGGAGGAAAAGCCGTCTACCCCTCTTCCGTCTTGATGTGCGCGATCCCGGCCAAAGTGGCCGGCGTGCCGCGTATCGTGATGGTCACGCCGCCCCAGAAGGACGGGATCAATCCCTATTTGCTGGTTGCGGCGGACATTGCCGGAGTGACGGAGATTTATCGCGTTGGCGGCGTTCAGGCGATCGCGGCACTTTCTTACGGGACCAAGACCATCGCGCGCGTCGACAAGATCGTCGGACCGGGCAATATCTACGTGGCGACGGCCAAACGATTACTCTATGGCATCGTCGGAATCGACATGGTCGCCGGTCCGAGCGAATTGTTGGTGGTGGCCGACGACGAAGCTAAACCGGCCCATGTGGCCGCCGACTTGCTCTGTGAAGCCGAGCATGATGAAGACGCCCAGGTATTTCTTGTCACGACATCCGAACGATTGGCCAAAGATGTGTCCAAACTCATTGAGGCTCAACTCAAAGGCCTTCAACGAGAAAAGATCGCCTCGAAGTCCATTGCGCGCCATTCGGTAGCGTTTGTCGTGTCCTCCATGGACGAGGCCATCGAAGTTGCCAATGAAATCGCAGCCGAACATCTGACGCTGTCCGTGGACAATCCGTTTGATTACCTGGAGAAAATCCGCCATGCCGGAGCATTGTTCTTGGGACGATACACGCCGCCGGCAGTCGCCGATTATATTGCGGGTCCGAATCACGTCTTGCCGACCGGCGGAACAGCACGGTTCTTTTCACCGCTGTCCGTCAATGACTATGTCAAGGTCAGCAACATCGTGCACTACACGAAACAAGAATTGGCCAAAGTGAAAGATCCGTTGGTGCGGCTGGCGCAGATCGAGGGGTTCGATGCCCATGCCAAGTCAGCGCTGAGCAGGTTTTCATGAAGAAGAATGGATCGGCTCCACGACAGGCGAGCATTCAACGAGCCACCAAAGAAACCGATATCCGTGTCGAGTGGACTTTGGACGGCAGCGGGCAGGGCAAGATCGACACCGGCGTCCGGTTCTTCGACCACATGCTCGAGCTGCTTGCCAAACACGGATTTTTCGATCTGACGGTCCAGGCGAAGGGCGACATCGACATCGATGAACATCACACGGTCGAAGATGTCGGGATCGTGATGGGAAAGGCATTGCACCAGGCATTGGGTGAAAAAGCCGGGATCAAACGATTTGGGTTTGCCTCGGCGCCGCTCGATGAAACCTTGGCACAGGTCACCGTTGATCTCAGCGGTCGGCCGTTCCTTGTGTACAACGTGACATTGCCGGATCGGAAGATCAAAGCCTTCGATCTCGGCCTGTTCGAAGATTTCTTCCAGGCCTTTGTGACTCACGGAGGCCTGAACCTACACGTGAATCTGCTCTATGGCCGCAATCCTCACCACATCATGGAAGCCATCTTCAAGGCGCTGGCCAAGGCGATCGATCAAGCCACGATGCTGGAAGAGCGGCTGGCGGGGAAGGTGCTCTCGACAAAGGGGATGCTGTAAGGGATTTGGAAATAGCATAATTTGTCAGTTTGAGGAGAGCGGGTTCTGAAAGGGTGCGCGCCCCTTCGTCTTTTGAGTCGGTGAGCTGACTCATGCAGAATGACGGGAAGATCGCTGCGTGTTTGTGGGGTGAGTCTTTCTCCCACTGATGCGAGAGAATGTCAGCGGTGTGCAGCGATGAGCATGCATCGCGGTTGTCTTGAGGCACACCAAGCTTCCGCTGGCTGACCACATACATGGCAAGATCGATGGCCGTTTCACAGGCTCGCTGTAGATTTAAGACAACGGTATCCCTGCTTGATTGTCAATTCGGTTCTGTTGTCCCCCGCATGTTCATCCTGAATCCGCTGGCGGCACCGCTCAATGCTGGCGGCTTCGTTGAGGATCACTTCATCAGCCATACACCAGCCCGCAGTTTGTAAACCCTTCAAGATTCCACGCCGTTCTTCATTCAGCCTGGCATAGTCTGAATAGACGTACATTTCGAATTCTCGACGGGCTTGTTCGTCCATAGCGCTCCGGCCCGGGAAGATCTACGTCACTGTCGGGGCGGGCGATTCCCTTCGCCTGTGAGCCAAATCGATACAGTGCGATTAATCCACGGACTGACTTGTTCATGTATTCCACTAGTCCTGTGTCATTCTGTCATTCATAGGTCGCTCCGCCGACTTGCCGAGTTCAGGTTACTGTTCGGTCCCATTCTGTCAATCGAAAGACCTCAAGCCCCTCATATCTGGGTGGGCACTGCCTGGTGGAATCGGGGACATAGATTGCCAGTGGCAGGAACCATCCAGTTGCGGTATTGTTACCCTTCCACATATGGATATATTCCATAAGGGGATAACTCCATGATCGCCATCATTGACTACGGGATGGGAAATCTTCGCAGTGTCTCGAAGGCCTTCGAGGCCGTGGGACATCAGGCGATTGTCACGCGCGAGGCGGCTTCGATTCAAAACGCCAGTCATGTCGTCCTTCCGGGAGTGGGAGCTTTTGGAGACTGTATGGCGAACTTGAAACAGTATGACCTGATTGAACCAATCAAGGCGGTAATTCAATCGGGGAAACCATTCTTGGGGATCTGTCTAGGGTTCCAGCTATTGTTTACGGAAAGTGAGGAATTTGGCAGGCACGAAGGACTCGACATTTTCCCGGGCAAAGTGAGAGCTTTCTCAAAGGATCGGACACTCAAAGTTCCGCACATGGGGTGGAATCAAATCAGCATCCAAAGTAGCTGTCCGTTGTTCCAAGGCATAGCCGACGGATCCAATTGGTATTTTGTGCATTCCTATTTTGTGGATCCACGTGACGGGCACATGACCGCCACCACGACGACGTACGGCATTTCCTTCACATCGAGTATCTGGAAGGACAATGTGGTCGCGTGCCAGTTCCACCCAGAGAAGAGCCAGGCGGTCGGGTTACAATTGATCAAGAATTTTGGAGCGTGGAAGTGAGGGTATACGGTCTGTTATCTCGCACGATTCTGATGACAAGCGCTGTTGCTTTGGTAACTATTGCAACAGGGTGTAGTGGATCAAAAGTCACGACGAAATCTGCCCCAGAACTCTCCCGTTACCACATCCGCTCCATCGCCTTGATACCGTTTACGTCGATTGCTACACCCCAAGCGCGTGATCAAGACGATCTCTTTCTTCCAATCCCGGAGAGTGTCCGTCGGTCCGACATCTCCTTGGCGATTCCGCGGGACATTCAGCCTACATCCAAACAAACCATGCTGGTACCCGGATATGCGGCGGAGAAGGTGACGGAATTGTTCTGGGGACGCCTCCAGGATCGAAGGGGAGTGCAAGTGTTGTCTCCTGGTGAGGCGGTCAGAGTCTCTTCGGCGGATGAGGAACTGTCCAAAATGGGAGCGGAAAAGGCTGCACCCGCCGTTGCCAAACGACTGAAAGCGGATGCAGCATTATTGGGCGTCGTATCGGTGTACCAGGAACGGGTGGGCAGTCGGCTTGGAGCCGACCCTCCGGCGACGGTGGGTTTTGAGGCCAAAGTCGTGGCGGCTGATGGACAGGTACTCTGGGTCGGTGGCTATTACGAACGGCAGCGACCCATGGGCGAGGATCTACTTGGATTTTTTCGAGGATGGGGTTTCCTGACGGCGGCGGAACTCGCCGAATACGGGGTTGATGCGGTCTTGAAAGACTTTCCGTTCGGTGTGGGGGAGGGCAAGTAGCGTGCTGGTAATTCCCGCGATTGATTTGAAAGACGGGCGCTGTGTGCGGTTGCGCCAAGGCGATATGGCGGCGGAAACGGTCTATTCGAACGATGTCACGGAGGTCGCCAGTAGGTGGCAGCAACAGGGAGCCAGCCTGATCCACGTCGTGGATTTGAACGGCGCGGTGGACGGCGAACCACGCAATCTATCCCAAATTGAAGCCGTGCTGAAGACGGTGAAGATTAATGTGCAGATCGGCGGCGGCATCAGGACGATTCAGACGGTTCGGCGCTATCTTCAGGCCGGGATGTCGCGCGTCGTTCTTGGCACGGCCGCGCTGACGGATCGGACGTTTCTCGAACAGGCCTGCAAAGAATTTCCTCGCCGAATTTTATTGGGCCTCGATGCGCGTGGCGGCATGGTCGCCGTGAAGGGATGGACGGCGGTGTCGGAAACGAGCGCCATCGATCTCTTGAGGGAGGTAGGCGGGCTGGCGATTGGAGCGGTCATTTATACGGATATCGCACGGGATGGGATGTTGAACGGGCCGAATCTACCGGCGCTGAAGGAAGTCGTGACTTCGTCATCGTTTCCCGTGATCGCTTCGGGGGGGATCAGTCGGATCGAGGATCTTCTTGCGGTGCGATCGCTCGGTCCCAAGGTGGAGGGCGCGATTGTCGGCAAGGCTCTCTATGATGGCAAACTGGATTATCAGGCTGCAGTGGCCGCGCTAAGTCAGAGGTGAAAGACACAAGAGAAACTGATAAAGAAGAATCGAGCGGGTTCTTCAGAATGTCCTCAAGCACAATCGTATGTTGACTAAACGCATTATTCCCTGTCTGGATGTCAAAGAAGGACGTGTGGTCAAGGGCGTCAGCTTCGTGAATCTCCGCGATGCCGGAGATCCGGTCGAAGCAGCGGTCGGGTATGACCGGGAAGGGGCGGATGAGCTGTGCTTCCTCGATATCACGGCTTCGCATGAAAATCGAAAGACGATCCTCGACGTCGTTGAGCGGACGGCGGCCCGAGTATTCATGCCGGTGACGGTCGGTGGGGGCGTGGGGACGCTCGACGATATTCGCGCCCTGTTGAATGCCGGAGCAGACAAGGTCAGCATCAATACTGCGGCAGTCCGACGACCGGAGTTCGTAAAGGAGGCCGCGCAGCGTTTTGGGACCCAATGCATCGTCGTGGCCATCGATGCAAAACACATAACGGGTGATCGTTGGGAAGTCTTCACGCACGGTGGTCGTCAGGCAACGGGATTGGATACGGTGGAGTGGGCAAGACGGATGGCCCAGTACGGTGCCGGTGAAATTCTGTTGACCAGCATGGATCAGGATGGCCGGCAAACGGGGTACGACTTGGATCTGACGTCAGCCGTGTCTGGCGCTGTGTCGATTCCCGTGATTGCGTCCGGCGGGGTTGGCACGTTGGAACATCTATACGATGGATTTGTGAAGGGCAAGGCGGATGCGGTCTTAGCCGCTTCGATTTTTCATTTTCGGACCTATACAATCTTCCAAGCCAAGGCGTATTTACGTGAGCGTGGTGTCCCCGTCCGGTTCGATGGCTTTTCACAAGCGGCATCACACGATGAGTCAAGGATCCGTGGATCAGCTGCAGTTCGATAACGAGGGACTCCTTCCGGCCGTCATTCAGGATTGGCTCGATGGGACGGTGCTGATGCTGGGATACATGAACCCGGAAGCCTTCGCGAAGACGGTCGCGACGAAGAAGGTCCACTTTTGGAGCCGGTCCCGAAACAGGCTGTGGGAAAAAGGGGAAACCTCCGGTCATTGGCTCCATGTCAAGGAACTTTTTGTCGATTGCGACAACGACACGATTCTGGTGAAGGCCCAGCCGGGTGGACCGACGTGTCATACCGGCGAGCGAGCCTGCTTCTTTTCCAAGTTGGACGAGCAGGGCAAGATGATCGGAAATACAACACAGGATGCGGCGGGGGGAATCCTTGACTCGGTGTTGCGGACCATCTGTGAGCGCCGTGCGCATCCTCAAGCCGGGTCCTATACGTCGAAACTGTTCGAGGGCGGCCATGACAAAATCCTGAAGAAGGTAGCCGAAGAGGCCGGAGAAGTCCTCTTGGCGTCCAAAGGCGGCAGGAAAGAGGAAATCGTCTACGAAGTGGCCGACTTGTTCTTTCACACCCTGATGGTTCTAGGGTATCACGATGTGGCTCTGCACGATATTTATGAAGAGTTGGGCAAACGATTCGGCACATCCGGATTGAGGGCGGAGAAGTGAGGAGCCGACCATGAACGACTGTTTGTTCTGCAAAATCGTGGAGAAGACCATTCCGACTAAGATCGTTCACGAAGACGACGAGACTCTGGCCTTTGACGACATCCATCCGCAGGCACCAGTGCATACCTTGGTGATTCCCAAACGGCATGTCACCTCGATTCAGGATCTGGGTGAGTCCGATCAGGCGCTGCTGGCACGGTTGCTGCTGACCTGTACGAAAGTCGCGAAGGACAAAGGGGTGACCGACTCAGGATTCCGTCTCGTGACGAACACCGGACGACATGGCGGTCAAACCATCTTTCATCTGCATTGGCATGTTATGGGGGGACGCCGAATGGGCTGGCCTCCCGGCTGACAGAAACTCCGAATTGACAGGTTTTCCACTCGTCTGTTAATCTGAACGGTCAATTATTCCGATTACTTAGTAACCGACTCGTCCGGTCGTGCGCGACGGGAGCGTAGGAGCGGAGACTCTCGTGGGCCGAGGCCTGATTTCCGACGATATCAAGAATCGAATAAGAGATCGGGTCGATATCGCGGACGTCGTCGGGCAGCATGTATCGCTGAGACGGGCCGGCCAGAACCTTGTGGGACTGTGCCCCTTTCATCAAGAAAAGAGCCCCTCTTTTTCGGTCAGTCCTTCCAAACAAATGTTTTACTGCTTCGGCTGTAAGGCCGGAGGCGATGTCTATGCCTTTTTGACCAAAATTACCGGAGCTTCGTTCCCGGAGGTGCTCCGGGAACTCGGAGACAAGGTAGGTATCGTGGTCGAGGAGTCGCCCGCAGAACGAATGCAACGCGGGCAGACTCATCGCACTGAAGAAATCAACCGGGTCGCGATGACTTGGTTTCAGGCCAATCTGCGCGATACGCACATCGGCGCCGCAGCACGCGACTATCTGAACCGACGGGGCATCCAACAATCGACGGTGGATGTCTTCCGGATCGGAGTATCGTCTTTAGAATGGGATGGATTGATCAAATTTCTGTCCCGCAAGGGATTTTCTCATGGCGAGATGGTGACCGCTGGGCTCGGAACCTCGCGAACCCACGGGAACGGGTACTACGACAAGTTCCACGGACGACTCATGTTCACGATCACCGATCTGCGCAAGCGTGTGGTGGGATTCGGCGGACGCGTGCTGGACGACCGCATGCCCAAATACCTCAATTCCCCCGATACACCCCTGTTCAAGAAAGGGCAGACGCTGTATGCCTTCGATCAGGCGCGCGAAGCCATCGTTCGAACTAAAACGGTGATTGTCGTGGAGGGCTATTTCGATGCGATCGCGCTCCACCAGGCAGGACTTGCCCATACCGTCGCCACGCTGGGGACGGCTCTGACGGCCGAACATATTCAGGCTCTGCGGCGGTTTGCCGACCAGGTCGTGTTGCTCTTCGACCCGGATGCAGCCGGAGTAAGTGCGGCGTTGAGAGGTTTGGATCTTTTCGTCAACAGTGGATTGGGCGTCAAAGTCGTCACGTTGCCGGCAGGGGAAGACCCCGACACGTTTGTGCGGAAGAAAGGCGCCGACGCGTTCACCAGGCTGGAAGCGGCGGCGCCGAGTCTCCTGGATTATGCGCTGAACCATACGGTCATGCAGGCCGATGTCGGCTCGCTTGAAAGCCGCATTCGAAGCGTCGACGAGGTCCTGCGCATTCTGCAGAAGAGCGAGCATCCGATCGAGCGGCAGGAGCGCATGAGGATCGTGGCGGAACGCCTGGGCATCAGCGAAGCGAGGCTGATCGAGCGTTATCCGGTGCTGCTGGCTCAACCGAAACGAGGTGCCACGACCGCGCCACGCACGCCGCCCGTCCCCGGAATGCCGCTCAATGCCCTGTTCAAGGGTTCGCCGGAAGAGCGGGATCTCCTTGTACTGCTGCTGCACGGACAATTGGCGCCGGCCGATATCCGACGCCTGCGACCGGAGTCTTTTACCGTCGCGACCTGCCGCAAGCTCGTCGAGATTGCGCTCGCTCATGTCGACCGGGAGGGACGCATCAGTCTCCGACCCGTCTTGGATGAATCGGCGGGAGATTCCGACTGTGGGGCCTTGGCGGCGGAATTGTCGATGCGCGAGGATCACTTCGACGACGTGCCGGCGCACGTGAAAGCCTGTTTGGATCGTCTGGACCAGAAGCGGTCGGAACAGCGACTCAGAGAGCTCATCGTCAGCCTGAGACTCGCTGAACGCGAAGGGCGAGCGGAGGATGTGCGAATGTTGAATGTGCAGATCAATGACGTACGGATGCGGAAAGCCGGCACGCCGACCGCCGGTGTGGTTTCATTGGTGAAGGAGTAGTCATGGCGAAACAAGAATTATTGGGCGAGGTCAAGAAGCTGATCACGATCGGAAAGGAAAAAGGATTCCTGACGTACGACGAGCTCAACAGTACCTTGCCCGCTGAAGTGGTGTCCTCGGATCAATTTGGCAACATCATGGCGATGTTCGGTGAGATGGATATCGAAATCGTCGAAGCCACGGACGGCGAACGGGTTCAGAAACGGTCTGAAGGGGACGTCGGCGAGGAGGTGGAGGATGTCGAGTCGGATTCCGACGAGGAAAACGATAAGGCCATCGATCTGACGCCGGGTGCGCTGAGCCGTACCGACGATCCCGTGCGGCTGTACCTCAAAGAGATGGGCAGCGTGGCGCTGCTCAGCCGCGAGGGGGAGATCGAGATCGCCAAGCGGATCGAGGAGGGGAAAAACGACATTGCCTCGGTGATCTATGGGATGCCGATGACCATCGAGTTCGTTCTGGCGCTCCGTGACCAGCTGAAGAACGGGAAAATCGATGTGCGTGAGATCGTGCCGGTGCAGGAGACGGAGGAAGACTTTGAAGAAGAGCAGCAGCCGGTGGAACGGGATTACGAGGAACTTCGAGTCAAGACGCTCGATGCCTTGAATTCCGTGCGGAAAGTCTCTCTCGCGCTGAAGGCCTTGGCGGAGAAGAGCAAACATCTCGGCACCGATCCGGTCAAACACAAGAAGTTCAAGAAGCAGTTCGATGCGGTTCGTCAACAGGTGGTGAATAAGATTGAGTCCGTGAATCTTCATGGCGTGCTGAAGGATCGGATGGTCCAGCGTGTCCGCGATCTGGCGGTGCAGATCCGTGTCGCCGAACGGGAAGCGATCAGTTGCCAACGTCGGATCGGTGTGGGAGGGGAAGCCGGTGCCGAATTGCTGAGGAAGATGTGCCGGAGCCGCCAGGACTTCTTGGCGGTCAAGCGCAAGACCGGTGTGTCGGAAGAAGCTTTGATGGAGATTCGGAAGGTCTATCAAACCGCCAAAGCGAAGATTCGCCAGTTGGAAGCGGAAGAGGCGCTCGTCCCGGCCGAAGAGATCAAGGATGCGGTCAAGCATCTCGATATTGCGGAAGAAAAGGTCAAGCGAGGAAAAGCGGAGCTGGTCGAGGCGAATTTGCGGCTCGTCGTCAGCATTGCAAAGAAATACACGAATCGAGGCCTCCAGTTCCTCGATTTGATTCAGGAAGGCAATATCGGCCTGATGAAGGCGGTGGACAAATTCGAATACAAGCGCGGGTACAAGTTCAGCACCTACGCGACCTGGTGGATTCGACAAGCGATTACGCGGGCCATCGCGGATCAAGCGCGCACCATCCGAATTCCGGTTCACATGATCGAAACGATCAATAAGCTCATTCGTACTTCCAGACATCTTGTGCAGAAACTAGGTCGTGAACCGCTTCCCGAGGAAATCGCGGAACGCATGGATTTGCCGCTCGATAAAGTCCGAAAAATCCTGAAGATTGCCCGTGAACCGATTTCGCTCGAAACGCCGATCGGTGAAGAGGAAGACAGCCATCTGGGCGACTTCATCGAAGACAAGAAAGCCGTCTCTCCGCTGGAAGCGGCCATTCGTTACGACTTGCAGCGGCAGATCAACAGCGCCTTGGAAACCTTGACGCCCCGCGAGGAGAAGGTCTTGCGAAAGCGGTTCGGGATCGGTGAAGCGACCGATCATACCTTGGAAGAGGTGGGGCAGGACTTCGAAGTCACCCGCGAACGTATCAGGCAAATTGAGGCCAAGGCTTTGAGGAAATTGCGGCATCCGAGTCGCAGTAAAAAACTAAGGAGTTTCGTCGAAAGTTTATAGATTTCGGAGTGACGGCGACGTGATTTGACTCTGCTCGGAGCAGCGGCCTAGAATCCGTTTCGGGATATCATCCACTGTTGAGGCCGAGACCGACGGACGTCGTCAGAGATGATTCGCTCATCCAGACGTCGGCCTACATCGATCCGTTCCGGTCGGGCCCATAGCTCAGGTGGTTAGAGCGGCTGACTCATAATCAGCTGGTCCTAGGTTCAAGTCCTAGTGGGCCCACCAGTCCGGTAGGCGGCTGGCCCGTTCAGTGCGCTGGCATTGATGGAAAGGATACGTTGAACCAAAAGCTGTCTCCGCTCATTGAACTGCAAAAACTCGATCTCCGGATCATGGAGATCACCGAGCTCCGCCGAAAGATCCCCGAACGCCTTCACGCCGCGGAAATTCCTCTTCAAGAGGCGACCCAACTCCTGAATGACACGAAGGCCGCCGTCGAGGCCGCCGTGAAAGAACGTCGTGCGCACGAAAAGGACCTTGAGGCGCATGAAGCTCATACGGACAAGATGAAATCACATGCGGCTAGTCTCAAGACCAACAAGGAGTATCAGGCGCATTTGTTCGAGCTCGAGCTGGCGAACAAGAAGCGGGGAGAGTTCGAAGAAAAGATTCTGTTGGCCATGGAAAAGGTCGATGAGCTTCAGAAGAAGGCCAAAGAGCTTCAGGAGAAACAACAGACTCATGGAAAGGCATTTACCGAGGAAAAACGAGGGCTGGAGACACAAGACAAAGAACTGGCGAAGGAACTGGCACGACTCGAAACGGACTTTCGGGAAGCATCCGCGCAGGTGGAAAAACCCCTCCTCGATCGGTACAACCAAGTCAAAGCGTCTCGCAAGGACCAGCCGCTGGCGGCGGTTCGCGGTGGTATCTGTACGGGCTGCCGCCTTCAGATTCCCCCTCAGCTCATCGCGCAAGTCAAACGCTCCGACGATCTACAGATCTGCCCCTATTGCCGGCGGATGTTGTACTGGGAAGGGGAGCCGGCGACAGAAACCGCATCTGCCCTCAGTGAAGCGAAAAAAGCCGATATGGAAGTGGGCGAGTCGGTCTGAGGGTGTCTAAGCCTTTCCCGTCACCACATTTAGACTTAATCCATCTTCTCATTGCTCGAGGAAGATAGTTTGAGACACTCGGGTTTCTATCAGACGGACTTGCCTACGAGCATGATGCCGATGACGTACTCCTTCCAGCCATTTTCTTCGTCAATCAGCAACAGCGAATGCCTTGGCTTTTGATGCCACCATTTACAGATAGTCCAATGTGAAGGCAAATCTATGTCAGGCTAGCAAGTACGGCTTGAGTAGTTTTGAAATGCAGTTTGGCTACTGAGCCGAGCCGTTCCTTTCCGTGCTTCTTGATGATCATCTTCGCCGCTAATCCGACAGCGGGAGAGGCTCCTTTCGGGAGAGTTGTTCCTACGTCACCAGAGAGACGTTTGAGACGAATCAGAAACTCCGCCCGCGCGAGAATCGAGGCCGCGGCGACGGCCAAGTCGGATTCCGCTTTCGTTCGCTGCTCTAAAACAATCTTCTTCCCTTTTTCCTGTAATGCGTTGAGGATCAGCCGTTCGTCTCCAAACTGATCGGAGATCGCTCGTTCGCAGACGACGCCGCGCTCCAATAAATTTTCCAATGCCTTCGCATGGCCCCAGGCGAGCAGGCGGTTGAGATTTTTGATCTTGGTGTACAGTTCGTTGTACTTCTGAGGTCCGATAGCGATGACGCTGTGGGGGCAAATCGTCTTGATATCGGGGGCCAGTTCGAGCACACGCCCATCGGAGATCTTCTTGCTGTCTCGAACTTGCATGAGAGCGAGTTCACCTTGGGTGGTGGCGTCGACGAACACCGCGGCGATGACCAGTGGGCCGAAGTAATCGCCCTTCCCGGATTCGTCGATGCCGATACGCTCGATGCTATGGCGGGGGCGTGATGCAGTCGTCAACCTTGGCTCCTCTGGAAATCTTGTTCAGACGGGCGGTAATCTATCAATCGATGCCAGACTGGTCAATCGGACCAGGATCTGATGGACGAGGCAATGGTTGGAGGTTGAGGATGTGGACCCAGAGACTTGTACGTGCAACGGCGCTGGCCTGTCTCCTGATGGGGGGCATTGCGTTGGCGGGATGCGAGACGAATCCCTATACCGGTCGGAAACAGTTACTCATGACGTCGATTGGCCAAGAAATGCAGATGGGAGCTCAAGCCTACAATCAGATCAAGGCCGACCCCAACATGCGACCCTCGCAAGACCCTCGCGAGATCGAGCCGGTCAAACGGGTGGCGGCTCGGATCGTCGAAGCGGCAAAACGATCGAAGTACGCCCAGATGGCTCAGCAGTTTCAATGGGAAGTCACGGTCATCAAGGATGACAAGACGGCGAACGCGTTTGCATTGCCCGGAGGCAAGATGGCGGTGTACACGGGTATCTTCCCCATGGCCAAAACGGAAGCGGGATTGGCGGCGGTGATGGGACATGAGGTCGTGCATGCGTTGGCTCGCCATGGCGCGGAGCGCATGGGCCAAGGGCAGGTTGCGAATACCGTGCTTCAAGTCGCCGGCGCGGCGATCGGGCTCAGCGGCGGAAATCCCATGCTCGGCCAGGCGACGATGGCCGCATTGGGGGCCGGTGCGCAGGTCGGTGTGCTGCTTCCCTTCAGCCGCAAGCATGAGTCTGAGGCCGATTATGTCGGAATTCTCTTGGCCGCTGATGCCGGGTACGATCCACGTGAGTCGGTAGCGCTGTGGGAACGGATGGCGAAGGCATCGGGCGGTGGAGGACCGGCTGAATTCTTATCCACTCACCCCGGCCACGGGACCAGGATCGACCAGTTGAAGGAATGGATGCCGGAAGCAATGGCCATTTATCAGAAAAGAGCTCCCATGCCGGCCACTCCTTTACCCGAAGTAGGTGCGAGGTAAAGGTTCTTACTGTCTGCGGTCCGGTCGCAATCGAGGATCGGTCAGTCCGCTTGTTCCGATCCGCTCCATTCTTTATACTGTCTCGGCGTGAGTGGAAGACTGGATGGTCGCTCGGTGGGTTCCCATCGAGAGGAAAGTCCGGACTCCACGGGCAGGGCGCTGGGTAACTCCCAGGCGGAGCAATCCGACACCAGCACCACAGAAATCAAACCGCCGATGGCCCACGCGACGGATCCCAATCTGGTCGCTGCGGCTCAGGTAAGGGTGAAACGGTGGGGTAAGAGCCCACCGCGGTGGTGGTGACATCGCCGGCACGGTAAGCGTCGCCCGGTGCAAGGCCAAATAGGAAGACATGTGCGGCGCTCCTCATGGACCGTTGCGCACCGACTGGCCCGGTCGAGGTCTTCGGGTAGGTCGCTTGAGGTTCGGGGTAACTCGAATCCCAGAGAAATGATCATCCATGCAAAGAGGGTAACCGCTTTGCGGGACAGAATCCGGCTTACAGGTCTTCCATCCACGCTCTTCCCCGTCGCGCATCCTTACTGATGCATGCCAGGTACTCGATGTTTGTTTGATGGCTCCTGAGACGGTGATGTCAAGCCGCGTGTGTAAATTGACG